>JAZNBA010000065.1:0-22961 GCA_045586785.1 Eubacteriales bacterium
TCCTAATATGTTGTCTTCCTAAGACCGCTTGGCCTCCGACTTATGGTAATGATGTTATCCATTATTCTCGGTGGTTTCGTTTTCGCGACGAGTTACACGTTCTATGCCTTTTATCTGCTTAATCTTCTCCATGCCACCGTAAACGGTAACGTAAAGGTCGCCGGCTCCCACACAAATGTTTGTCAGATTACCTGCACCCTGATATTCCAGCAGTCTGTACATCTCTTTAACGGCGTGACCGAAAACAGCCGCCTGAGAGTTGAAGTGCAGTTCGCTGTCAAGACCGAAATTCTTCTGGTTTACGCCGATAGTCAGCGCGATACCCAGGGCGTAGCCGTTCTTGAGCGCGACTGCGCTCTCGATACCGACAACGTCGGTGGAAAGGCTGATATGATAGTAATCCGTAGCCATTACGCTCTTGAGGAAGCGAAGAACCTCAATGTCGTGACCGCAGAAAGCGACCTCGGTCTGGTCGTGAGCAACAAGCTCGTAGCTGGTGCAAGGACCGCCGATAGCGTTGATGCAACGTGTCAGTCCCTTTGCCGCAAGTCTCTGCTCCCAAACCTCGGGATAAGTGAGAAGCTTGCCGTCCTCGGTGTCAACAAGACCCTTGGTTACGGAAAGAACGGGAGTTTTTTCGGGAACGCGGGGAAGAACCTCTTCACCGAACCAGTCAACGCCGAAGCTGCTGACACCGCCGATGACCATGTCAGCACCTTTCAGTGCCTCGTCCAGCTGTTCGATCTGATAATACTTTACACCCTCGGGGAAATCGCGGGTGAACTTGGGATGTCTGCCTGTTTTAATGGAAGTGTCAATAATGTCGCGGTCAAGGTGTGTACCAACCAGACGCACCTCATTACCGTTTTCTCTTGCGGGGAATGCCAGAGCCGAGCCCATCATGCCGGCGCCGACGATAACAACTGTTGCCATGTGTATGTACCTTCCTTAAAAAATTTTCAACAATATAATAATACACTATTTGATGAAAAATGTCAATCGTCAAACTATACATACTTTAATTTAACAAAATACTGCTTGACACAGCACTATTTCGGGTTTATAATATACAAGAAGAAATTTTGTCTTTCGGGAGGCTTATATGGCACACAACGGACGGCTTATCGGTATGGGTATCGACTTTGGAATGGGTAACGTACCGCTTGCCGACAGAGTAAAATTTATAGCCGACGCAGGCTTTGACGCCGCATTTTGCGGCTGGCGTCGCGGTGACTATCTTACCGAGATAGCAAAGCTGTTTAAGCAAAATTCGCTGATTTTTCAGTCCGTGCACGCGCCATTTAACAAGGTAAACAAGCTGTGGGAACGCGGGGCGGAGGGCGACGCTGTTTTTGCCGATCTGCGTGATTGCCTTACCGATTGCGGACGCGCGGGCGCGCCGATTATGGTAAGTCATGTGTGGATAGGCTTTGGCAGGCAGCACCCCAACGACATAGGCATCGAGCGTTTTGGCAAACTGCTTGACCACGCGCAAAAATGCGGTGTCCGCGTAGCCTTTGAGAACACCGAGGGTGAAAAATATCTGGAATACGTGCGCGACAATCTTTTTTCTCACCCCGCCGCAGGCTTTTGTATCGACACGGGGCACGAAATGTGCTATAATTACAGCAAGGACATGATAACGAAATACGGCGCGGGCGGCAAGCTCATTGCCACTCACATAAATGACAACGAGGGTATTACGGGCAAGTCCATAACTTGGCTTGACGACGCTCACCTGATGCCCTTTGACGGCGTTGCCGACTGGCAGGGAGTTGTTGACCGTCTTACGGGCGTGGGCTACGACGGCATACTGATGAGTGAATTGACCGTCAACAGCAAGCCTGACCGTCACACACACGATATTTATTCACATCTTGACTGCGAGGGCTTTGTAAAGCTGGCGTACCAAAGAGTTTGCCGCATTGCGGAGTTGATAAAATAAGACTATTTCATTTATATGATTGATTTTTGATTTATTAGCAAGATGAACGCTTTGTCAGCCTTCCCCAGCGGGGGAAGGTGGATGCCCGAAGGGCAGACGGATGAGGTGTTAAACATTTGCGTGCTGATCAAAATTTGTAGAATGCATTTTTACACCTCATCCACCGCTGTCGCGGTCCCCCTTCTCCCGCTGGAGAAGGCTAATAAGCACGGTTGCTTTATTATTGCAATAAACTCTCAAAATCATCGTCCATTATGGCAAAATTAAAACAAGAGGATCCCTATGAATAATTTCACCATTCGTCCCGCCGAGCCGCGGGATGCCGCCCGCCTTCGCGAGCTTCTAGAGCAGATCTGTCTTTTGCACGTTGAAGGTCGTCCCGATATTTTTCAGCCTGCGGGCAAATACACTATAGATGACATCGTCAACATGATGGGCAATGCCGAAAAGCCGATTTTCGTTGCCGACACGGGTGATGACGTTGCGGGCTACGTTTTTTGTCAGCTCAAGCGTCCACACAATCCCGTCATGCGCGATATTCTCAATATTTACATCGACGATTTGTGCGTCGATTCAAAATACCGCCGTCTCGGCATAGGTCGCGCTCTGTTTGAGCGTGTAAGGACACTTGCCGATGAGCTGGGCGCTTACAACATTGACCTCAACGTTTGGGCGTTCAACGAGTCCGCCATTGCGTTTTACCGCAGTCTCGGCATGAAGCCCTCGCGTATGTATATGGAACTTATTACCGGAAAGGAGAAAATATAAATGCCTATTCGTCTTAATGAAGATAAAGAAATAGTTAAGGTTGTAAAAGAAGGACTCAAAAAGCGCGGCGGCTACTGTCCTTGCCGCCGTGAGGACAGCGAGGACACAAAGTGCATTTGCCGTGAGTTCCGCGAGCAAATGAACGATCCCGATTTTGAAGGATACTGTCATTGTATGCTGTACTATAAATATAAAGATAATAAATAAAAAGGAGAATATATTTATGTTAAAAGAAATCACAAGTGAAAATTACGCGCTGGAAGTTGAAGCTTCCGAAAAGCCCGTGGTTCTTGACTTCTGGGCAGAATGGTGTGGTCCCTGCCGTATGCTTTCCCCCATTATCGATGAGATCGCCGAAGAGCGCGACGACATCGTTGTTGGTAAGGTAAACGTGGACGAGCAGGACGCTCTTGCCGCTAAATTCGGTATTATCAGTATTCCCACTGTTATTCTGGTCAAGGGTGGCAAGGTCGTGACCAAATCCGTTGGTTACAGAGAAAAAGAAGGACTGCTGGACGCACTTGGACTTTAAAAAAATGAGAATCCCCAACTTTAAGATCAATGACAAAAAAACCGCGCGCCTGCTTGCATGGCTGTGCGCGCTTACATACCTCGGCAGTTATCTCACCCGCGTCAACTTCGGTGCGGTAACGGTTGAGATCATCACCAGCATGGGCTGGGAAAAATCCGCTATCTCGGCGGTAACCACCGCCCTGTTTATCACATACGGCTCAGGCCAGCTGATCAGCGGCAAGCTGTGTGATAAATACGATCCCCATATGCTTTCATCGCTGGGACTTCTGGTATCCATCATCATGAACGCCATGATTCCTTTCTGCAATTCTATTGCCCTTATGACTGTCATCTGGGCTGTCAACGGCTTCGCGCAGGCTATGCTGTGGCCGCCTATCGTTAAAATTCTTGCTACTCATTGTCATACTGACGATTATCAGCGTGCAAGCGTTATTGTCTCCTGGGGCAGTACGGCGGGAACCGTGGCAGTCTACCTCATCTCCCCCCTGTGCATTGAATTCGCGGGCTGGCAGATGGTATTCTACATTTGCGCAGGCATAACACTGGCTATCCTCATTCTTTGGATGTTCGGCTTCCCCATGATAATGAAGCGCGCGGAGCGCGGCGAAGCGGAGGAGCATCCCGAGGGCGCGCCGGTGGAACAGCCGGCGGTGGAGCGTATGCCCCGTCTTATGTACTTTGTGCTCATCCCCATTTTGCTTGAGTCCGTAGTTCTCGGTGCACTGCGTGACAGTATAACCCAGTGGCTTCCCAACTTTGTTTCGGAAACCTTTAATATGGGTGAGAGTATTTCGGTTCTGTCGGGTGTTATTATTCCCATACTAACCGCAATCGTCTATCCTCTGTCACTCAAGATTTATCACAAGTTCTTTACAAACGAGCTGTCCTGCTCCGCGGTGCTTTATGTATTCGCCGCACTGAGCGCAGTGGTACTGTTCTTTGTATCCTCCGCAAATCCCATCATATCGGTAGCCCTGCTCTCTCTGATCTGCGCTACCACACACGGCATCAATTTCCTTGTTATCGTGCTTTCCCCCAAGCGCTTTGCTAAATTCGGCAACGTAGGACTTATTTCCGGTCTGCTTAACAGCTTTGTTTATGTGGGCAGCTCGGTATCCATTTACGGAATCGCGCGTGTTGCCGAAAGCTCGGGCTGGCGTGCTACCATCGTAGTATGGGGCATTGCGGCTGTTGCAGGTATACTCCTGTGCTTCTCTGCCTCCCGCGGATGGAGCAAAATATTCAATACTAAAAAGAAATAAAACAAAGGGACGGATTCTCTCTGCATTCTTAACGGAGAAATGGGCGTCACAAAAACTTCGGCAGAGAACTTGTTTCCTCTGCCGATTTGTGTTATAATGGGGATAATGAAGAGCCTCTCCCTTTGGGAGAGGTGGCGGCGTAGCCGACGGAGAGGGCAATTAACGGCAAAATACACCCTCTCACCCGCTATCGCGGGAGCTCTCCCAACGGGAGAGCCTTTGAACGCGCAACCTTAGGGGTATGGGCTTTGCCCGATGCCTGCACCGCTTGCGGTGCTTAATACTAAAGGCGAAACTGGCGATAAAATGCAAAGATAAAACAAATACTACAAGGAGTAATGATATGAATCTATCTATTCGAAAATTGACAGTTGAATTATTAGATGATTGGTTATCCTATTTTGACAAAGATGCTTTTTCAGATAATGATGAATGGTGCGGATGTTATTGTATGTGCTATCATTGGAATAACGCATTACAAAAGAAACGGGCGTGGAATTGCGACAAGGATTGTGCCGAGTATAATAGAGAGCAAGCAATAGATTTTATCAAGAGTGGACGTATGCAGGGATATTTAGCGTATGTTGATAATGAGGTTGTTGGATGGTGTAATGCAAACGATAAAAAGGCATATGACAATGTAAATTTTAATTTTGCAAAGCAAGTTCCCGACAACGGAGAAAAAATTAAATCTATCGTTTGTTTTTCCGTAGCTCCCGGATATAGAGGTAGTGGTGTTGCTACAGCATTGCTTGATTACATATGCCAAGATGCAAAAGCGGATGGATATGTGATAGTAGAGGCATATCCATTTCAACATAATAAATATCACGCTTATCACGGACCTTTATCAATGTATAAAAAGAATGGTTTTGAGCTTTGTGGTCAAATAGAAGAATGTACAATATGTAGGAAATTTTTTAACCAATAATTGATATTTGGGATTAGACTTGATTTTTCGCACAGAAATAACCCCGACAGACTTTTTAATCTGTCGGGGTATCTTATTTGTTTTCTGTGTACCAAATTTTGCTTATCCGTAGGGGAGACCTGCGGTCTACCGCGGTGTTAGATAATTTCTCCGCTAATTTTGCACGCCGTTTGATCCGTCCTTTTATTTTATTGATTCAACGATTCAACAAGCAGTTGAAGCTGTTTGTCAAGTACCTTATCGAAGCTTGATACGGTGGACTGCCAGCCGTTCTCAGCTGTGCCTGCGATCGCGGCGCGGATGGTGCGGTAGGTCTGATAATCAAAGCTGTGCGTAAAGGTACGTCCTATTTCAAAGGAAACGCCGTCACGTATGTAGTCTATCATTTTCTGAGAAATGTCGTCGGTAACGTAACGAACCTTCATTGCCTTCTCATAAAGATCGGGGGTAACCTTTCTGTAGCCCTCGGATGCCAGCGCCTCCAGCGCGTAGGCGGCGATCTCGGGGATATCCGTGCCCTTGGAGATCATATACAGCGAATACTTATAGTTAAGAGTGGTGGAGTAATTCTGCTGCTGGGTGTCATATTTGGGAATGGGAACGATACCGAAATCCAGGCTGCTGCCCGAAAGATGATTCATAGCAAGGTCCAGTGAGTAAATTATAAACAGCGACGAGCCTTCGGTAAACAGTGCTTCGTCATTTTTTGAATCTATGAGTACGGAAGGTGTGGTACAGTAAGCCGCCATTTTGTCTATAAGTGTCTGTGCGCGCTCGCCACTCCAGGAGTCGGACAGGAAAGGCACATCGTTGGAATCCTTATCAACAAATCGCAGATCCGAGCCGTAGAACAATGCTTCAACTGTAATTGCGTCATTTACAAATCCGTATATGGGTGCACTGCCGTTAGGATCACCGTTGAACGCAGACGCAAGCTCGATAAACTTATCAACTGTCCACTCGTTTTTGTCAACGTAGTCATAAGGACTTGTCATGCCGTTTTGACTTATAAGTTGCTTGTTGAAAAACGTTCCGTACATTCGGAGCAGGTAGTTGGTGGAAATATCGCCTGTTGCAAAATACAGCTTATCATTGATGGTAGCCATGTTGGTCAGGTCGGCACCCCACCAGGGCTTATCAAGTTGCAGCTGCTCGTCATACTGAAGCAGATCAAGCGCATAGCCATAGGTCGCCGCCATTGCGATCGTTGTGCTGTACGCCGAAATAATATCATATTCACACGCGCCCGACAGGTCGGCAGCAATGATCTTATTGAAGTCGGCACGCTGGCCGTAGTCGCCCTTCTCTCCTATCCACGAGAAAGTTACACCCAGACGTTCCTCCACCGCAATGTTTCGGTTGAAAATAGCGGAATTTATAATGTTGCCGTCATCTTCTGCGGTATACTCAACGTTTTTGGCATTGTTCCAATACAAAACATTGATGACTTGATTGTCAAAATTAATATCCTCGGGAATATCGTCTTTGAGGTAGCCGTTTTCATCGTAGGGATTTTCGGTTGTTTCTGCAGGCGTGGTTTCCACAACAGATGCCGATGTTGTGTTATCACCGCCGTCAGGCGTGCTCTGCCCATCGTCTTGCTGCGGCTGTCCGCAAGCGACCAATACGCTGAATGCCATTGCCGCAATGAGCAGTATGGCGACAATTCTGCTGTTTAACTTTTTCATAGTGTTGCTCCATTCAAATGAAATATATTGTTTTCTTTCACAAAGAAAACATATACAATTTAAATATATCACATATTGCGTCTGTCGTAAATGGTATTTATGCCTGTTATTTATGCCAAAACCGCCCAAAAAACAGCCAAAAAGCCTTTTTGGACTTGAAAAAATACACAATTTATTATATAATTTCAATAAAGCGTCGATTTTCGGCGACTGTTTGATCGGAGATATTATAATGAGCAATCAACGCTTCAAGCAACGTATACACGGCTCCTCCTGGTCGTCCTTCGACGATCCGGGACAGTTTCGTAAGGACTCGGTGTTTCGCAGTGATATTATCAAGAATTACGTCAAGTTTCCCTACATAAACGTATATCAGATAGGCTATTGCTATCACAAAGCCAACCGTCAGTATCTTAACCACGTGACCAAGCGCTATAAGCTTGTATACGTGCTGGAGGGCAGCGGCTGGTTCAACGGTATGCCCGTGAAAAGCGGACAAGGTTTTCTTATGTGGGAAAAGCACGTTAACAGTATGTCTGCCGACGTAAACGCTCCCTGGGGCTACATTTACGTTTCATTTACGGGCAGTATGGCGGAGCAGCTGCTCACTCACGCAGGCTTTACCGTCGAAGACAGTGTTTTTGATATAGACGACATCGACACCGTGCGTTCGCTTTGTATGGATGTTATATACAACAAGCATCCCGAGCTTATTACTGACGTATACCTGCTGAGTATTTTGTTTCAGCTTATCTCGCTGAACAAAAATCAGTTTGACAAACAAGAGCACGTGAGTTCAGGACCGCTTCCGGGAATGTCGGAGCACGTTTCAAACGCGATACAGTATATGAGCAAAAATTATCGCTCGCCCATCGGTGTTGCCGACGTGGTAAACGCCGCACATGTGTCCGAAAAGTATCTACGTCAGCTTTTCAAGGTTGAAACGGGCAAGTCCATTCGGCAGTATCTCAACGACCTGCGATTGACAGCGGCGAGCTCCATGCTGTCGCACTCGCGCTATAACGTCAGTGAAATAGCAAGTCTTGCCGGATTTAAGGAATACCGCAATTTTGAACGACTTTTCAAGGCACGCTACGGAATAACGCCAACAAAATTCCGTGCGGGTATCCCGAATAATAAACAGTGAGGTAGATATGTTAAGAAAACAACTCACCGCCTACGCGGTCATAATTACAATAATTATATGCTGTCTGCTTGTTTCCTGCGAAAAGCCAAGCACTGATGACAATATAACTGCCGTTGACACAACAACGGCGGAGCAGGCAGTCGCTACACCGCCCACACTTATCAAGGGTGATGCCGCCAATTATGCAGTCATACTGCCCGAGTCCTCAAACGGTCCCATCAAAACCGCGGCAAACCAGCTTTGCAGCGATCTGGGCAAGCTTTTCGGTGTCAAATTCACCCAAAAAAGCAACTCCGCAAGTCTTGACGAGTCACAACGCAAAATTATCATTGGCGTGGGAAAATACAACCAAAAAATGCCTGCTTATCATGAGTACAGTGTCACACTGTCGCCCGAGGGGGACATAATTATTTCGGCGTGGACATCCGAGGCGATAAGCACCGCCTGCGGTAAGCTGATGATGAAAATAAAAGCCGCCGTCAATGACGGCGACAGCCTGTGCACCGTAAACGAGGCTTTGTGCTTTGACGGAATTGATACAAGTATTCTTCAAACTGATCTGCCCGTGCTTTTTGCGGACAGAATGCCGCTTGTGTATCATGTTCAAGGCGCACGCGGTGCTTTTGAGCTGTATTTCGGCGGATGCAAAATCGATGATTTCACCGCTTGCGCACAAAAGCTGACGGCGCAGGGTTATTCCTCCTTACAGAGCCGCGAAATGACGGATGCCTGCTTCTCGGTCTACCAAAAGGACGGCATACAGGTTACGCTCAGCTTCTGGCACAACACAGGTGAGCTTATTATGCTTGCCGATAAGCCTGTCTATGACACTCCCCTGACAGTAACGTCGGCAAATGCAACAACCAAGCCCAAGCTGATCTCGGTAGGTCAGGAATATGAGGGCGCGCTTAAGGGTATGTGCTATATTTTGCAGTCATCCGACGGCAGCTTTGTCATTATCGACAGCGGCGAGGGTGAGGACGCCTTTCTTGATCGCATATATGAGTTGATGACCTCAAATCTGCCCGAAGGAGCTCGTCCTCACATTCGCGCTTGGTTTATCACCCACCAGCACGCTGACCACACGGGGGGGATCGTGAATTTCGCATCAAGCAAATATGCCTCCCGCGTGGATTGCGATGCGATATATTCCAATATGCCCTACTCGAAATATCAATCAGCCTATGACAACTACGAAAACCGTTACGGAAAGATCAGCGCGGCGGCAGACAAGCTGGGTGCGGATTTTGTCATAGCCCGTACGGGACAGACCTATTATTTCGGTGATATTGAAGCTCTTATTACAGGCTCGGTTGACGATATGATGCTTACCGACTATAACGACCTTGACGAAACCAGTCTGTGGATAAATATCAGCGTGGCAGGCAAAAAGCTTATATTCTGCGGCGACGCCGGCGGGTTATATGTGTCAAAATACTTACTCAAGCGTTACACCGCAGAAACACTGAAATGCGACATATGTCAAGCCGCCTCTCACGGCACAAACAACGCGGCGTATAAAGACTATTACAAGCTTGCCGATCCCGATATATATCTGTGGCCCGCAAATCTTGAATTTTACAATAAGCACGCACCCAACTCATACGTGCAGAGCGACAACACAGCCAAAATTTTGTATGCCTTCAAGGGCACCGAAACGGTAGAATTAAATTAAAGGACAATAAATCTATGAAAATACTTATTATACGTCACGCCGAGCCCGATTATACCATAGATTCGCTGACCCCCAAGGGCTGGCGAGAAGCAGACTTGCTTGCCAAACGTCTGGAAAAGCTTCCGATCAGTGACATTTACTGCTCCCCCTTAGGTCGCGCGCAGGACACCGCCAAGGCGACGCTTGAGGCAATGAACAAGACCGCTACCACGCTTCCATGGTTGCACGAATTCCGAGGCAAGGTATGGGATGAGCAAAAGGGCAAAAAGCGCATTCCGTGGAATCTCATGCCCGAATTCTGGACTAAACAGCCGCAGCTTTTTGACAAGGATGAGTGGTACCGACAGGAGCTGATGCAGACGGGTAATGTGGAGGAGATATATAAGGAGACCATCGAGGAGCTTGACCGACTGCTTGAGAGCTACGGATACACGCGGGACGGCTACATATACCGTTGCGAAAAGAACCTTGACACAACAATAGTTTTCTTTTGTCATTTTGCGTTGGGCATGGCGCTGGTTTCTCACTTCGCGGGCGTTGCTCCAACAGTGCTGTGGCAAAGCTTTTTCCTGCCCACATCATCTGTTACCACCATTGTTACAGAGGAAAAGGTCAAGGGTGAGGTGTTTTTTAAGTGTATGCAGCTGGGGGACACGTCACATCTTTACGCAGGCGACGAGCCCGTTTCCGGCAAAGGCATCGCAAAAGAATTTTTTGAGCAGATAAAGTAATCGATATAAAAAAGCAGTCCGTACGGACTGCTTTTTTATATTATGTTGTTAATCAGTTAACCTTTGCAACAGCGGTGATGTGGGTGTTAACGCCCTCATACCAGTAAATGAAGCCCTCGATATCAACAACGTCGCCTGCCTTGAGGTCAGCGAATGCCTTGTAAACGTCGGTGTCGGGATCGGTGAGGTAACGCTCTACGCAGAAGCTGTAGGTCTTACCGCCCTTGGAAACGTCAACATAAATGTCATCGCCGGGAGCGTCGTTCTTGTAGGTGATCTTTTCGATGGTCATGCCCTTGAAAGCAGCCAGCTTGTTCTGGTGCTTGATGAGGTCGTCGGTGCCCAGAAGCGCGGTAGCGTCCATAGCCTCAGCAACCCAAGTGCCCTCGAGGATCTCGAACTTACCGTCCATGATCTCAATTTCGCCTGCCCAAGCGCCCTTGTAGCCGGTAACCTTGATCTTGGTACCCTTGGTCAGCTTAGCGGCGTCCTCTTCGGTGCAAGCCATCTCGTATGCGAAGTATGCGCCGTCGGGATCCTGCAGGTAAGCGGTGATCTTGTTGTCCCACCAGGACTGAGTAGCCTGAACATATGCCTCGATAACGACTTCAGCATCCATAGCGGCTGCGTCGTATTCAGCATAGGTCATAACGCCCTCGGACTTAGCAGCGGGATCGAACTCGTCGTTAGCGGCGGTGGTGGTGTCGGCGTTTTCGTTATTGCCGGCGGTAGTGGTTGTGTCGTCTGCATTGTCGTTGCTGTTGTTGCAAGCTACCATAACGGTCAGAGCCATGCAAAGAACCAGCATCAAAGCAAAAATTCTTTTCATTGTATTTTCTCCTTTGAAAAAATAATAAAGATTAAGCATATTATAAACCTAAATTTTATAAAAGTCAATATTTATCCATTATTTTTGGCTTTTTTTACGTTTTTTTATCAAGTCGTACACAAAGTAAACTATAATAAACGCCCAGGCTATGCCAATTGACGAAATAAGCACTACTGCAGTGTTGGGTAATTTATCAAATTCTTTCTTACCGGACACGGTATCGTCCACACGCTCAAGCCTGAACTGCGCTTCGGCATACAGATTGTCGATAAAGCTGTCGTCCACCGTCTTTTTACGGCGCACCGCCTTGGTGACCTCCTCGATAAGCGCACCCGCCTCGTTTCTCAGCGTCGCCGAGCCGTCAAAAACGGGAGTGACAAAGGTATTTTCGGTATTTTCCATCAGCATTTTTGTGGCTTGCAGCTTGACGTAATAGTACATATCGTTGTCCTCGCCCTCGCGCGAGAGATAATCCACGTACTCCGCCGAGGTCTGTGCCTTTGACGTGACGGGTGCATAGCCCTCGGTCTGTGAATACGCGATCTGGACGTCGTTTGTCAGCAAGAACTGGGCAAACAGCCAGGATGCCAGCACCTCCTGCTCGTCCTCTTTATTGAACACGCACACGGACGGGCCCTGAGAGATCATTTTGGGATTGTCGACGTCAAACTGGGGCAATTCCATAACTACCGTTTCAAACTGAACCAAGCTTTGCTCGGGAATATCCACGTTGGGAGCGTCCGAGCCCATCCAGGTAGCGCCCGCGGAGGAGTCTATGGCAAAAATGCACTGTCCGGCGTTTAGAAAGTTTGCGGGGTAGCCCACTATTTTGAAGGTACAGAATCCGCCTGTGGCGGTATGCTCGGCGACTGTGTGCAAAAGCTCACGCGTGGTATCATTGAACAGCTGTATTGCACCGTCGTCGGTGGAATAGCCTGCGTCAAGCTGACGCAGCATTTGTATCATCATATTGTCGGTGGATTTGTAGATAAAGGGTATCATTGTGGTCTGACCATTGACTATATATTTGCCCTCGGCGTCCTTTTCTGCCGCCGCGTCGGCGACTTGCCAGATAAAGTCCCACGTCAGCTTATCGGGCAGCGTAAAGCCCAGCTTTTCAACGTAAGTCTTATTGACGTAGCACAGCTCTGTGGAGCGCATAAAGGGGATTGCGTACTGAACGCCGTCGATAACGCCCTCATCCAGGAATTTGGGGATTATTTGGTCTGCCGTGGGCGAGTCAAACTTGACGTCACTGCCGCCCAGACCGTATTTTTCGTCAAACAAAAGATTATCCAGCGGAACGACTGTGTTCTGGCCCTTCATATAGGTTGCTATATGGTCGGGATAAGTGATACAGACATTGGGCGTCGTATCTGTAGCTATGTTTGTGATAACGTCCTGATATATTCGGGCGTAATCGGTGTAAAGACGCAAATTGACCTTGATGTTGGGGTATAGCTTTTCAAAATCCGCCACCGCCTTTTCATAAATGGCGACCTGTGTCAGATTGGTGTCGTTTTTTGCCCAGAAGGTTATCTCATAATTTTTTGAGGTGTCAAATTTCAGCGGTGTTTTAAACTCCGCCTTGCCGCGGGAGCCGTGACAGCCAAAAAGCGGAATAACGCACAGCAGCACCAGCGATATACATAAAATTCTCTTAAACATTTTCATCCTTTAAGACCGCCTCTCGCCACGCCCGCCATTATCTTGTTGCGGAATATAAGAAACAGAATTATCAGCGGCACCGAAATGACCACCACCGCCGCCATCATAGCGGGGATATTTTCACGTCCGAAGCCGTTTTCGCGTATCTCCTGAATACCGTTGGAAACAAGGAAATATGCCTCGTCGTCCGTGATCAGTCGGGGCCAGACGTAGGAATTCCAGCACTCGATGACCTTGAGAATGGTTATTGTCACGATAGTCGGACGGCAAATGGGCACCAAAACCTTCATAAGATATTTAAAATCGGTGGTGCCGTCCACCTTGGCGGCAAGATACAGCTCGTCGGGCACTTGCTCGAAATTTTCTTTCAGCAGATAAATGTAAAATACGGATGCAACCGAGGGCAGTATCAGACCCGCAAAGGTATTGCGCAGGTCAAGATTTGTGATGGTGGTGAAGTTTGTGATGATAACAAGCTCGGTAGGTATCATCATAAGTGCCAAGAAACCGAGGAACACCGCGTTTTTGCCGCGAAAATTAAGTCTTGCGAAAGCGAAAGCCGCGGGAATGACGACCACCAGCATAAGCGCGGTTGTCACCACGGTGAAAATTATCGTGTTGAGAAAATATTTAGCAAGCGGGACGGCGCTGAATGCGTCGATATAGTTTTGTATGGTAGGTGACAGCGTGAAAAATTTGGGTATATACTCGCCGTTATACGAGGCGTAGCTTTTGACGGAGGTCAGAAGCATCCAGTAAAAAGGAAACAGGACTATAAGTCCCCAGACGCCCAGCAGAAAATATACTACCGATTTTGATGCTATATTGCCTGCGCGCTGACGGCTGATATTGGCATTGTTTTGCATTTTCCGTCCTCCTTACTGCAAATTTTTGCGGCGTATCAGCAAATTTATGCACGTGATTGTAAGCACGATGATAAACAGCACGATGGAAGCCGCCGAGGCGTAGGACGGAAAACCGCCGCTGTCGCCGTAAAGCATATCGTAAACGTAACCCACAATGGTGTTCATACCCGCCGCGTTAAGGTTTGTGCCGAACAGCGCAACAGCGTCGCTGTACGCCTTGAACGCGCCGATAAAGCCGGTGATTATGAGGTAAAACATAGTGGGCGCTATCATGGGAAGCGTGATCCTTGAGAACATACGCCATTTGGAAGTACCGTCAACCATCGCGGCATTGTAATAATCCTGCTTGACGGATGCCAGCGCGCTTGTCAGTATCAGGATCTTAAACGGCATTACGATCCATATTGTGTATAGACACAGAACCAGCATTTTCGCCCAGTACGGACCGTCGATAAAATCCACCGCCGTGCCGCCGAAAAGCTTGATGAACATATTCACCATGCCGTCCGAGTACGCCGTCTTTTTGAAAAGTATCATAAATACAAGACCCACTGCCAGCGTGTTGGTAACGTAGGGCAGAAAATATATGGTTTGAAACATTTTGCGCAGCGGCTTGATGGAAGCAAGTCCCACGGAGATCAGCAGAGCCAGTCCCGTTGACAGCGGCACCGTAATAAGCACCAGTATAAACGTGTTTTTCACCGCCTGCAAAAAGTAGGGATCGTGAAGTATATACTGATAATTGTAGATACCGACTCCAAAGGAGGTCTGCGACGCCGAGTTGTAGCCCTCCTCAAAGGAATATATCAAAACGTCAATCAGAGGGTACACCATAAACGCGCCCAGAAACAGCAGCGCGGGCAACAGATACAGCCATCCCTTTAAGCTTTTTTTATCCACAGTCACACCTCCGTGTAGTTTACTTTAATAAAGTAATATATAGTAAGTATACCACAAATGATGAGTATTGTAAAGATAAATATTTCATAAAAATTCAGGCTCTGTCATTTTGTGTGACAGAGCCTGATCTGAAAGATCGAAATTGCTTGCGCGATGGTTGATATTACAGGTTATTGCCTTCGATCTGAGCCTCCATATGACTCATAAGCTTTTTGTTGAATTCCTCTGCGGTGTTATAGCCCATGCTCTTGAGACGGTTGTTCATTGCCGCGATCTCAAGTATGATGGCAAGGTTGCGTCCGGGCTTTACGGGAATGGTTATGCAGGGCAGCTCGATTCCGAGAATATCAACCTTTTGCTCGTCGAGACCCAAGCGGTCGTACATTTTTCCCTGTACCCAGTGCTCAAGATTGATGACAAGGTCGATCTTTTCGGTGTCATTGACGGCACCCATACCGAACAGGCGGCGGATATCCACGATGCCGATACCGCGCAGCTCCACGTAGTGACGTATTATTTCGGGCGCGGAGCCGACAAGTGCCTTGGCGGAGGCGCGCTTGATCTCAACCGCATCGTCAGCTATAAGACGGTGGCCTCGCTTTACAAGCTCGATAGCTGTTTCGCTCTTACCTACGCCGCTGTCGCCCAGCAGAAGCAGACCTTCGCCGTAGACCTCAACCAGCACGCCGTGGCGCGTGATACGGGGAGCCAGATGCAGGTTGAGCGAGGCGATAAGTGCCGCCATAAGCGGGCTGGTCTTTTCCTTGGAACGCAAAATCGGCACGCCTACCTGCTGTGCGTATTTTAAAAATTCGTCATAAATTTCAAGTGAGGACGTGAAAATGATGGCGGCGCACTGTGTATTGACAAAATTATATATGGCAAAAGCGCGGTTTTCGGGCGAGAGCTCTTCAAGATAGCGGTGCTCCGCACGACCGATTATTTGAATTCTGGTAGGCTCGAACAGCTCAAGAAAGCCCGCAAGGGCGAGTCCGGGACGGCTGACCTCGGGGTTGGTTATGGGAACCTGTCTGTCGGGGACAAATATTTCTTCAAGTGAAAATTCGTCGATAAGCTTACCGAGCGGGATGGAATATGTTACATCATTCATATCGTACTGCCTTTCTGCCGTTTGAGGCGGAGTTTTTTTGCTTGATTACGTTATCAAGTAGGTATAATTTTTGTGCAGCAGTAAGGCAAACGTTTTTATGCGCCTTCCCCGGCGGAGAAGGCGAGATAACGGGTTTGCCTTGCACATAATTTGAAGAATTAACTATATTTGTGTTATAAGTTTTGTTCTTATACTATTGTACCATAAATTTTGCTTTTTTGGAATAGTTACGCAATAATTTTTCAGAAAATATGTTGTATTCATAAAATGGTCACAATGTTATGATAAAATAAGATGAATATTTATATTTTCAACGTTAAAAGGGGTAAAACAATGAAAAAATTACTTATAAAAATCGCAGGACTTTTGCTTTGCGCGGTCATGCTTGTGCTCTCTCTTGTCTCCTGCGCGGCGGGCAGACCTGTCAAGGCGTCGGCACAGGACCTTAAGGTGGTGGGCAAAGTAGGAAATTTCGACGTGCTTTACGAGGAATTGCGCTACGTTACATTGTTCTACAAGCAGCAGCTTGAGGACAAGTACGGAGAGGGTATATGGAAGGATACCGCTACCGCGCAAAAATACAGCGACGAGCTTTACGAGCTGGTCACACGCAACATTACCGCAAACTACGCCGTGCTGTCGCTTTGCGCCGAGGTGGGTATTACCACCGATGCCAAGGAGATACAGGAATCTGTCACAAGCTATATAAATGAAATGGCAGAGGAGCTGGGCGGTCGCAGTCAGTATAAAAAGCAGTTGAAGGCGGAAAACGCCACCGATCATTTTCTGCGCTTTACCATAGCCGTTGACTATTGCCAGAACGAGCTTTATTACTCGTATACTCAGGACCTTGGTCTTATCGAGACGGATTTTGAAAAGATATATGACTACATCATGGCAGACAATTTTGTCCGCACCGTACACGTCTACATCCAGAACGACAAGGACGATGATGTTGAGAAAAACCGTGCCGCCGCTGAAAATGTGGTGGAACAGATAAAAAACGGCGAGAGTATCAACAAGCTTATCGGAAGCTCGGTCAATGAGGATTTTGACCTGACAACCACAGACGGCTACTACTTCGGTCGCGGCGAGATGCTGCAGGCTTATGAGGATGCGGCATTTGCGCTGGAGGTAAACGAGGTAAGCGGCGTGGTGGAAACACCTACAGGTTTTTACGTCATCAAGCGTCTGCCGCTTGAATCCGCTTACGTTATGCAGCACTTGACGACGCTTATCGACCAGTATCAGTATTCCGAGCTTAATAAGTATATTGATCAGCGTCAGGAACAGCTTTCCATTGAGTTTAATGATTATGGCAAAAGCCTTGATCTGACGGCTATTAACTGACTTCATATATGCGTAGCAGAAGATTTATCAGAAAAATACGTATCGGCGTCCATTCGGCGTCGGACAACCGCCCCAAAATACTCAAATATACAATTATCGGTATTGTCGCAGTGACACTTGTGGTAGTGCTCACGGTCCTGCTTGGCAATCACCTGAAAAACAAAGCCGAAAGTATTGGTGAGCTGCCGTCCATTGAGGATGAGTCCACTATAGGCAACAAGGGCAATAATGACGAAAAGCCCGACACACTGAAGGAATACAGTCCTGCCGACGTGCCAGTGGTGCGCGCGGAGTACGTTACGTTGTCCAGTGCCGCGGGCATCGACTGGAACGCGCGGGCGGCGAGCCTGCGGGCGCAGGGAACCGAGGCGGTGTCTTTGGTGCTTTATTACGGCGAGGGCATTGTGAATTACGACTCGTTTATTGCGCAGCAGATGGGTTATCAAAGCGAGTCCAACGCAAAGACGAGCCTTGATGAGGCAACGGCAGCGCTGAACGCCTCCGGCATACACAGCGCGGGCTGCTTTTACGCCACCTTTCACACAAAGTTAGAGCCGTCGCTCGTGGGCGTTTACCGCGCGTACGAGGCGGCGCTTATATCCGAGGCGTTGATTTCGGATTTCTCGGATGTTACCGTGTTCGGATTTGGCTGCGATGAGCTGGGATATTATTTCGCGGAACAGCTTTTCAGCGAGGTCAAAGAATACGTTCCCGACGCAAAGCTGGGTGTTGCCATTGACTCGGATGTGCTGGAGCTTATGGAATGTTCTATGCTGTTTGGCAATTATGCCGCGGTGTCAGACTATCTCGCCCTTGACCTGAGTTACTGTAAGACGCTTGATGAGCTGACCGAAACTATAAACTCGGCAACGGCGCTCATAAATAAATACAATGTGCGTATAATGGTATCAAATGAGCTGGAGGGCGCAGAGGACGCGCTGTCGGCGCTGGGAATAGTAAACTGGCAGAAGATACCCGATTGACGGGCAACAACATTATTATTTGAAACGGACGTTTATATGAAAACAGTAAAATTACCCGAGCTTCTCTCGCCTGCGGGCAACTACGAGAAGCTGAAGGCGGCGTTGCGTTACGGCGCGGACGCCGTTTACGTGGGCGGACTGCGCTACGGTATGCGCTCCGCGTCACAAAATTTTTCGGACGAACAGCTTGACGAAGCTATAAAATACACGCACGAGCGCGGAAAGCAGCTTTACGTTACGGTAAATACGCTGCCTCGCGGCTATGAATATCCCGAGCTGCGCCGCTATCTCGCAACACTTGGCGAGCTGAAGCCGGACGGCATTATCGTAGCGGACCTTGGCGTTATGACCGAGGCAAAAAAGCTGATACCGCACATTCCCCTGCACGTGTCCACGCAGACAAGTATCGTCAGTCCCGCGGCGGCACTTGCATATGCGTCGCTGGGCGCTACACGGCTTGTTCTGGCGCGTGAGCTGTCGCTGGAGGATATAAAGGAAATACGCGCGGCACTGCCCGACGAGATCGAGATCGAGGCATTCGTGCACGGCTCTATGTGCGTTTCCTACAGCGGACGCTGTATGCTGTCCAATTTTTTCTCGGGAAGAGATGCCAATCGCGGCCAGTGCACACAGCCCTGCCGCTGGAATTACGTGCTTTACGAGGAAAAACGCCCCGAGTCGCCCCTGCCTATTGAGCAGGATAACTACGGAACTTATATTATGTCCTCAAAGGATATGTGTACCATCGAGCATATACCCCGGCTGGTTGATGCGGGCATAAATTCCTTTAAGGTAGAGGGGCGCGTCAAGAGCGCGTATTATACCGCCGTTGTCACCAACGCTTACCGTATGGCGCTGGATGCTTATGCTGCCGATCCCGAGGGCTACAAATTTGACCCTGCATGGTTAGGTGAGCTGGAATCGGTCTCCCACCGTGAATACTGCACGGGTTATTACTTTGATGATCCGCTAAAGATGCCGCAGCTTACCTCAAACGTCGGCTATATACGCGATAAAGCATATCTTGCATCGGCGGAGAAGACCGAGAGGGAGGATATTCCCGAGACCTTGCGGGAAAACGCTGACGGATTGTACTTACTGTGCCAGCACAATAAGCTGTGTATCGGCGACAGAGTTGAGGTCATCTCGCCCGGACATGTGGGACGCGGCTTTGTTGTGACCGAGCTTTATAACGAGAACGGCGAGGCCATCGAGTCCGCACCGCATCCGTCTATGAAATTTTACACAAGAGCCCCCTTTGAGATCGCTGAGGGCGATATTATGAGGGCGGCTGACTGACATTTATCTTGGAGAAACTGAATGTTTATTGAAATAATCAAGGCGATTTTGTTCGGCATTGTGGAGGGCATTACCGAGTGGCTGCCCGTCAGCTCCACGGGACACCTTATTTTGCTGGACGAATTTGTAAAGCTTGACGTCGGAAGCGGCCTTGGCGCACAGTTTATGGATGAGTACATGGAAATGTTCCAGGTGGTCATACAGCTTGGTGCCATACTTGCCGTGCTTGTGACGTATTGGAGAAAGCTTATTCCCAAGGGCTTTGGGAGCGATAAGCAGACGTGGCATTTGTGGTTCAAGATAGCCATAGCAAGCGTACCTGCCGCGCTGGTGGGCATCGTGGCGGATAAGGTGATCGAATCGGTCACTGGCAAGGATATCGACGGCTGGCTTTATAACGCCTACGTTGTCGCCGCCGCGCTTATAGTTTACGGCGTGCTGTTTATCGTCATAGAAAAGCTGCGTAAGCCCGATAGCGTGAGGATACAGGACACGCACAGCATTTCGTATACCACGGCGTTTCTTATCGGCGCGTTTCAGGCACTTGCAATAATTCCGGGCACGTCAAGGTCGGGCGCCACCATTCTCGGCGCGATACTTTTGGGACTCTCCCGAGGCGCCGCCGCGGAGTTTTCCTTCTTTATGGCGATACCTGCCATGGTGGGTGCGGGCGGCATAAAAATGCTGGGATTTTTCGATTACGTCGGCGATTCGGGCGTCAGTGTGCCCATGGGCGCGTGGGTCGTGTTGGCGGTGGCGTGCATTGTGGCGTTTGCCGTGTCCATGCTGTGCATTAAGTTTTTGACGGATTTCGTCAAAAAGCATACGTTTTCGGCGTTCGGTGTGTACAGAATAATACTGGGTGCCGCCGTGCTGATATATTTTACGGTAGTTTAAGATGGAAAAGTTGAAAATAGCTTGTCCTGTCATAGTGGAGGGCAAGTACGACAGACTGCGCCTGCTGAACGTCATCGAGGCGCAAATAATAACGACGGACGGCTTCGGGCTGTTCAAAAAGAACGAAAAAGCGGTGCTCATACGTGCGTTGGCGCAAAAAAGCAAGCTTATCGTGCTGACCGACAGCGACGGCGCGGGCAGAGTTATACGCTCGCGAATAAGTCAGATGGTGCCGCCCGATAGACTGATACAGTTGCATATACCCAAAATACACGGCAAGGAAAAGCGTAAATCGGAGCCGTCGGCGGAGGGAACGCTGGGTGTCGAGGGCATGGAGAACGAGCTGTTACGAAAATTGCTCGAGCCGTATGCGGGAGAGAACGCACCTGAGGTGCAGACAAATCCGCTGTCGAAAATTGATTTCTATGAGGACGGACTGTCAGGCGGGCAGGGAAGCGCCGAAAAGCGCGACGCTCTCGCGGCAAAATTCGGACTTCCCGACGGCATGACAGCAAATGCACTTCTCGCCGCACTGCGGCTTGTGTGTACTTATGAGGAGTATCTTAGCGCCGTCGGAAGAGATAAAATATGATCGTCCCTTGCGGGACGAGTTTACAGTTATGATCGGCTTCGCCGAGTTATGATGCGCTTCGCGCAGTTTTAGCCGGCTAAGCCCGATCATGATTTCAAAAAACTTAAAAAAATTAAAAATTTTTTCAAAAACCTATTGCATTTTATAAAAACATGTGATATAATAATCAAGCTGTGAATAACGGCCCGTTGGTCAAGCGGTCAAGACGCTAGCCTCTCACGCTGGAAACATGGGTTCGATTCCCGTACGGGTCACCAAAAAAGATAGGAAGCACAAAGTGCTTCCTATTTTTTTTGACGTCCCTGTTCGTATAGACAAGCCCGCAAAATGCGAAGCATTTTGCAAATTGGCGGCTTGCCGCCAATTTTTTCGATCTCCCGTACGGGTCACCAAACGTAACAAATCCGAACTATTTCGTAAATCGTAATTGGTTCGGATTTGTTTTTTACTATTAAATATCAAATTTGAGTGCTATCAAGAGCGAGGTCACGCGACCTCGCTCTTTTCCTTTTTCTCGGCTTCTTGCTGTGATTTCCACTCTGCAAACTCTCTCTGTCCCTGCTCTGACTCAAAGTAAGCAACGATATCGGGCAGAAGGCAACGAGCAATCTCCTTGCGGATGTCTTCCGGTATCTGTGGGATGTGACTCTCTCCACGTGTGCTACGAAAAGCAAATTCGAGGCGCAGGAGGAATCGTTTGAACCAACCTGCGTTGAGATATTCCTCTCGCAGAAACCAAGTGGCAAGTATCTCTTGCTCTTTTTTATGCCGTTCCGCCTCTATCTCTCGCTGCTTACGCTGAACTTCTTCCCAATCCTCAATGTCCTCACCCTCACGAAGCACCGTGCGGTTATCGTGAAGCAGTGCGTTTACACGCTTCAAGAAATTCTTAAAAGTCATCTTAATTTTTCAACCTCCTCGAAATTATTTGCAAAAAAGTTGTTGTTTTACAAAAAACTTTTCAATCAATGCGCAGAAAATCGAAGCATTTTTATAAAAAATATTTTAAATTGCTTCAAGAACAATGAGAGAATACTCAAAAAAGTCTCTCAAAAACACGTGCACACGCTTTTTGAAATTGTGCACTCATGTAACGCGCGTCGAATTTGATAAAGCTCTTCAAATCGCCTTAAATCTCGTTAAAGCTCGCGAACGGCGTTGCCGGTCGCTGTGAAGGGCGGGCAATGTCGCACGCCTTTATCCTGCTTTGAAATCAGAAATCGGTGATTTTGAGCACCTCCGTGAAAAACCATCTCAAATTCCACTTTTTATTTGTTTACTGCGTAATCGTTTTTGCACGTTGAACAAACATACTTCAAGCCGATTTCCAACCATCTTTGGTATTCGTTATTATAACACAATAATATTGTGTTGTCAATAGCGTTATATAACATTTTTGGAGTTTTCTCTTGACAACTACAAGGAAATGTGTTAAAATAGATCAGCAAAACAATTGGAGGTATATCCGTATGAGCTTTATTGGCGAACAGATAAAGAAATACCGTAATATAAAAGGCATGACCCAGCAGGACATCGCTGACGCACTTGGTGAGAGTTCCGGCAGAGTTATCTATAACTGGGAGAAGGGTATTGGTCGCCCTGATTGCGATAAGCTCGCACGTCTTTGCGATCTGCTTGGTGTGTCCGCTGACGAGCTGATTGGATGCAAGTCCATGTCACAGCGCCCCACTGCTACTGAATGGGGTACGTTACAAAAATACCGCGCCCTTGATGAGCACGGCAAAGAGGTTGTTGATTATATGATCAATAGCGAATATAAGCGCG
>JAZNBA010000066.1:0-11489 GCA_045586785.1 Eubacteriales bacterium
GGAGACGGGATACGTTCAGCTTTTAAACTGTCAGCCCGACTTCGCATTTGACATTATCTCCGACGGCAACGAAGAATACATACGCTCAAATCTCGTCATAGTCGAGACCATGTTCGCCGACACCGAGGGCGAGCTGCTTGACGCATTCAGCGATGAGTACAAGCTGGAAAAACTGTCTGACGGAAAATGGCGCGTTACTCCCGAAAAGGTGTACATAGAGCGCACAAGCTACGACGTCAGCTTCGGCGAGGGCGTTGCCCACGCATCCCTGCCTGGCGACGGCTTCGGCTTCCGCATCGGCGGCGAAGCAGCAAACGTAGTCGAGTACAACGAACAAATACTGTTTTTGAAAAAGCTGGAGCAGGATGCCCCCGGCTATTATCCCTATACTATCGAGTTTGACGAGCAAAACTCCCGCTTCACGCTGACGCTGAGCAAGCAAGGCGCGTTCACCAACGATCTTATAGGCAAGATTCTGTGCGTCGGCGACTGCACCGACATGGAGACCGCCCTGACTCTGTCCTCGGACGAGGTGGATATGGGCAAGATAGAATCCATAAAGCAAAGCGGCGGCAAGACCGTCGTCACTCTGGGTCCCGTAGGTCTTGAGGACATTTTCGACGACCTTGACGTAACGCTGGGCGATAAAGAAATGATCGTGGTCGAGGACCTGACGGAGGAGGAAAAAGAGGCATACGTCGCAGAGCTGCTGACAAATGAGTCCTTCCTCTCCACCTTCAATACCGTGGAAATGGCGGCAAATGACTACGCTGAGACGTACAACGCCAAAGCTGTCAGCGTGGATTGGGAAAAGACCTTTGAGAACATGGTGAACTCTTTGAAATTCGATTGCAAAAAAGTCGATTCGGGCAATGCAAACGTGCAAAAGGCACTCATTACCGTAGGAATTGAAAACTTCACCATTGAATTCCCCGTCAATAACAGCCACGGCGTCAAATTCTCTACCGTATCATTTACATTCACTTTAAAACAAGAGCTCGAACTGTCACTTGACGGCGCCGTAAACAAAAATAATATTGTCGACTATATTAAGGATAAGGTTGATCTGTTCCACAATTATGGCACTAAAGCTCAATTCCACGCAGAGATAGATATGAAAAGTACCACTACTTTGCAGTTTAAGGTAGGTACCAAGATAGATATCAGTCAGGAAACCGTTTGGTTTATAGTCACCCCCTCTACCGGCAAGATACACTCCGAGAATTGCGTATATGCGTCAAATCATCTCGATAATTGTTACACACTTTATGAGCTGAAAACGAGATACGGCGAGGATTACAAGGAGAGACAATGTAAGTATTGCAATCCCTTTGCCGATCACAAGTTCTTTGTTGTGAACAAAGACAGCGGTGTGGTACATAAGGGTTCATGCTCACACGTCAACCAGATGAGCGAACAAAACATGCTGTGCGCGTACATACGTCCTATCGAGGGTGAAAAAATCGGCGATACAATGTACAGATATTGCGAGCAGTGCCATCCCGGCGAATTACCCTCAAAGACATTTGAAGAATATATGAAGGACTCCTTCAATGATGCCAACTGGAGCGCAAATTTTGACAAGATAAAAAAGGCTGTCAGCGATGAATTCAAGCTTGCCGAGTCAAAGCCACACAAGGACACTCACAAAATAAACCTTTGGATATTGGAGCTTGGCATCAACATACAACCGGTAGTAGACTTTAAAGCGGAAGCAAGTGTCGAGTTCAATTATGTGGACATAGTAAAGAAAAAAGTCGTTTTTGACTTAAAATATCTCAGCAATGAGAAAGACTACCGTTTTCACGGTGAAATATTTGATGTTGACCTGACGGATGAAGAAAAAGAACAGGTCAGATCAACGCTTGACATTATCGGCAAGCTGGATGCCAAGGTAGGCGTTGGAGCTACCATATCGTTGGGTCCTGCAGCTATAAGTGAATGGTTTAACATAAAGCTTTATACCGAGGTAGGTGTTTATGCCGAGCTGCGCGGCATGGTACATATTGATTTCCGCAATTCGGGTGAGAACTTTATGAGCGGATATACCGAAGTAGGTATATATTTTGAAATGAATTTCAATTATACACTGCTCGGCTGGTCACCCAAACAAGCTATAGACATTATCGAGAATACAAAATTTGCGCTGTTCTCCTTCGGTGACAGATACGTTTATTACGGCTATGCAGACTATGACCAAGCTATTCATATCGCTCAAAAAGATCAAATAGCTCTGGATAACAGCCTGCTCGAAACGCATTACTATGATCTGAAATCAATGGAACGTCAGAACAAACAGATTTCATTTACTCCTGACGATACAGACGGCTATTCGCTTACCTTCTCGTTCACCGACGCGGACGGCAATGCCATCGATTATTGCAGTGTACAAAACGGTGTTTTGTACGTTGCGGAAGATGCCCCCGATGATTTCACAGTATATATGACAGTGATCGTTGCGGATACCAAACAACCCGCCCTGCTTGAATCACTTGTTAAGGGATGTAAAAACGAACTTGGCTCATATTATACCTTGCCGGAGCTGACGGTAACGGTAAATACTGACGAATATGACATTCCCGATGATGCAGTTGAGTTTAATGGGCATTATTATAAAATATTTGCAGACGGAACTGCCGACACTTGGGAAGATGCAAGAGATTTTTGTGTGGAGCAAGGTGGATATCTTGCAACCATCACATCTGATGAAGAAAATGCATTTTTATACAACTACATAACTCAAAACGGCTATAGCAGTGCATATTTTGGATTGTCCGACAGCGCACAGGAGGGTACATGGCGTTGGGTAAATGATGAGAAATCACTGTATACAAATTGGCATAGTGGTGAACCGAATTCAGATTCTGCTAAAGAAGATTATGCGATGTTTTACTATAAATTCCAAGACGGAACATGGAATGATGGAGATTTCGGAATTAAAACAACAGCAAGTACGAAAAACTTCATTTGCGAGTGGGGAAAATATTCAACAGAAGTTCCAAATGAATTCTTTTTGTTCACATTACTTGATAATGAAACATATAGCATTAAAGCTAAAGATGTAAATAATATGCCTGCAGATATAGTTATTCCGAATACATATAATGGCAAAGCAGTAACAGAAATTTGCGACAATGCATTTAGAGGGTGTAAAAACCTTAATAATGTTACGATTCCCGATAGCATATCAAGGATTGGTAAAAATGTATTTTACAATTGTACAAACCTTACCGAAATATATTACAATGCAACTGAATGTAATGATATAGAAGTGTTTGATGACATATTTGAACAAGCGGGAAAGTTAAGAGATGGCATAAAGGTAGTTATCGGCGCCAACGTCCTCAAAATACCAAAGGGTCTGTTTTATTCCTCTAACAATATTATATGTGTCGAATTTGAAGAAGGTAGTGTATGTACAAGAATTGGTTCCTACGCATTTTCCGGTTGCTCCAACCTTATTAAAATCATAATTCCTGATAGCGTAACAAGCATAGGACTTAATCCATTTCTGAGGTGTACAAATCTTGATAGTATAGTTGTTGATAAAAATAATAAAAAATATTATAGCGAAAATAATTGCTTAATAGAAACATCTACTAAAAAACTGATATCCGGTTGTAAAAACAGCATCATTCCAAGTGATATCAAGCAAATCGGTACATGTGCGTTCGATGGTTGCACAAACCTTACGAGCATAATCATCCCCGATAGTGTAACGAGCATTGGTTTCTCTGCGTTCCAAGATTGCGATAATATTGCAAATGTAACTATTCCTGATAGTGTAGCAAGCATAGGATCGGGGGCATTTTCCGGTTGCACAAACCTCACGAGTATAACCATTCCGAGCAGTGTTACATATATAAGTGGGAACCCATTTGAGCACTGTAATAATCTTGAAAGTATAATTGTGGATAAAGGCAACAAATATTATTACAGCAAAAACAATTGTTTGATAGAAACATCTACCAAAGAACTGATATCTGGTTGTAAAAACAGTATTATTCCAACTGACGTCACGAGCATCGGTTACGAGGCGTTCTCCGGTTGCACAAACCTTGCGAGCGTAACCATACCCACCAGCGTGACGAGTATTGGCAGTGATGCGTTCTCCTATTGCACAAGCCTTACAAGCGTAACCATTCCCGACAGCGTGACGAGTATTGGCAGCCATGCGTTCTACGATTGCGAAAGCCTTACGAGCGTAACCATACCCACCAGCGTGACGAGTATTGGCGGCTGGGCGTTCTACAATTGCAGAAACCTTACGAGCGTAACCATTCCCGACAGCGTGACGAGTATTGGCAGTGATGCGTTCTCCTATTGCACAAGCCTTACAAGCGTAACCATCGGCAACAGCGTGACAAGCATTGGCAACTACGCGTTCAACCATTGCACAAGCCTTAAGAGCGTAACCATCCCCGATAGCGTGACGAGCATTGGCAATTCTATGTTCTACGGTTGCAAAAAACTTCAAGATGTTTACTACACCGGCACCGAAGAACAATGGAAAAAGATCAGCATCGGTTCATCCAACAGTCCGTTGAAAAACGCCACCATCCACTACAACAGCGTTATAAAATAACCAAAACCAACGGCAGGGGCAAGCCCCTGCCGTTATTTTAATTCTCTATCAGTTCCCGATACGGGCACCCATCATCAAGCGTTATATCGCACCACTTATCCGCAAAGGCGCGGGAACTCTCGCGTATGTCTTCATATTTCGCGCGGTAGCGCATATTGAGCCCATCCTCGTCGGTCACGGGCGCGGTTATCTTTTTGGCATCGGCGTGCAGCTCATGCAAAAATCGCGCCTCACGCGCATCAAACTCACCGTCGCAAAGTATACCCTCAATATAGCTTCCGTTGACGCTCACCCGCAAATATCCGCCCACAAAGCTTGCAATATCATTTCGTCTGGTCATATTTATGCCCTCTCCGCAAATGCCCTCGGCGACTTCAATGGCATCCGTAAGCTGTGTCACGATAAGGCAAGCTCGTGCGGCGTCATCCTGCGTGTATTCACCGCTCTGCTCTATATTGGTCAGCAGATAGTCAAGCTCGCGCACCGAACTGAATACTGCATTGACGCAGGCGCGCTCCACTTCCCTTGCCCGTCTGTTTGCCGTGATAAGCTGCCCACCCAGCACTATCGCGACAAATAAAAATATCGCCGCGCAGATAACGCCGCCGCGCAAGTGTCCGCGCTCGCTTACGACACCGCCGCGTATGCGGCGCCATATTCGTCCGAACAATCCGCCCACACGGCGCGGAACCGCCAAGAGTGCTGTTTCAGCGCGCTCCCGTCTGTCCTGCTTTTCCCAAAAGCGAACATACTCTGCTTGCTTTTGATCATCCGTCAGGTCCTCATCCCAGACGCGAAAGCGTATCGGACGCGCAGACTCCTGCTCCTCCGCGTCTGTCAACGCCACGCGCAATGCATCTGCCAGCGCATAGATATCCGCGCAACCGTCGCATGCTTGTATAGCCGTTTTTACCGCAGACATATGCTCGATATCCGCGCAAAGCCGCTGGTCGTATTCGCGAAGAATAGCCGAAATACTATCAGCATCCTTTTGCATCGTGCTTATCTGCTCCATTGAAAATCCGGCACGGCGAAGTATTCCCACAGCCATAAGCTCGCGCAGACACGCCTCGTCATATTCCCGAAATGTTCTTCCGTTGTGTTCAACCGTCACGGGACTTATCAGTCCTCGGCTCTCATAAAGCCGTATTGCTTTTTCAGTTAGTCCGAGATACTGCGCCGCCTGTTTTATCTTCATACGCGCCTCCTGTGTCTTGATGATAATAGTTTAGCATATGACCCAGGGGCAGTGTCAATAGTTTTGGGCAATATTTTTTGATTTTTAAGTGCCGAACGTGCGTTTTTTGCGTCTTTTCTCGCGCTTTGACACTGTAAGTTCGGCAAGCCGCCGCAAAAACGACGAAAACGGAAAAAGTATGATAGTTGATGCCACATTGAAAATAGTGTGTATCATGGCTATCCAGAAAGGCGTCACTGCCTCCGAATAAAACGCGAAATTCACAACGGAATTCAGTCCGTAAAACGCGGTAAGCAGTATTCCCGTGCCGATGACGTTGAAATAAAGGTGTATAAACGCCGCGCGCTTGGCATTCTTTGACGCGCCTATGCTTGATATGAGCGTAGTAACGCAGGTGCCGATATTCTGCCCCATTATAATGGGAATTGCCGTGGCGAAGGTCACACCGCCCGAGGCAGACAGTGCTTGCAAAATGCCCACGGACGCCGAGGAGGACTGTATTATCGCCGTCAGGATCACACCCGCCGCAAGTCCAGCTATGGGGTTTTCGAACAAGGTGAGCAGATTTCTGAATGAGGGCAGTTCGGACAGCGGCTTCACCGCGTCACTCATCATCTGCATACCGAAAAACAGTATTCCCAGGCCCGACAAAATTCCGCCCACGCGCCGCGCGCTGTCCTTTTTGGCGAACATTATAGGGATTATACCCGCGAACGCCAAAAGAGGCGCCAGCGTAGAGGGCTTGAGCAGACGGACGAAAAAATTGCCGCCCTCAAGTCCCGTCAGCGACAGAATCCAGGATGTTGCCGTAGTGCCGAGGTTTGCGCCCATAATGACGCCAACGGCGTGGGACAGCTGCATAAGTCCCGAATTGACAAAACCCACCACCATTACAGTCGTCGCAGATGACGACTGTATCGCCGCCGTAACGGCGGCGCCAACCAGCACGCCGCGCAGCGGCGTTGAGCACAACCGCGCCAGCGTGCGGCGCATACGGTCACCCGACAGCTGTTCAAGACCCGAGCTGAGCGTCTTCATGCCGAATAGAAACAGCGCAAGTCCGCCCAGAAAGCTAAATAACATAAATATATCCATAAATAGAAAATCTCCGCAATAAGCATCACAATATATAACTATTGTATGCTGTTTGCGGAGATTTTATTAAATTTTGATCAATAATCCTTTCGACCGTCGATGGCGCGAGACAGTGTTATTTCATCGGCATATTCAAGATCACTGCCCACGGGAATACCGTAAGCAAGTCTTGACACACGAACGCCCAGCGGCTTTATGAGCCTTGATATATACATAGCGGTCGCTTCGCCCTCAACGTCGGGATCGGTAGCGACAATGATCTCTTTCACCTCGTCGTCCCGCAGTCTGCCTAGCAGTTCAGCCAAGCGGATCTTATCGGGGGTAACGCCCGACACAGGCGAAATAGCGCCGTGAAGCACATGATAAACGCCGCGGTATTCTCTTACCTTTTCAATTGACATCAGCACACGCACGTCCTCAACCACGCATATAACGCTCTTATCGCGCGTGGCGTCCGCGCAAATGGGACACACTTCACGGTCGGTAAGATTCATGCACACAGGACACAAGTGTATCTTTTTCTTGGCGTCAAGTATTGCGTTCGAGAATTGCTCGGCTTCTTCTTCGGTAAAATCCAGCACAGAAAACGCCATACGCATTGCAGATTTGTGACCAACGCCCTGCAGTCTGCCGAATTGCTCGGCAAGCACCGCCAAGGATTCGATATAGTCAGCCATATCAGAACAGACCCGGCATGGAGCCCATAGCGCCGGTTATCTTGGACATTTCCTCGGCGTTGGTAGTCTCAACACGCTTGATAGCTTCATTTACGCCTGCGGTAAGAATATCTGTCAGCGTCTCGATATCGTCGGGATCAACGATCTCGGGCTTTATGTCAATGGAAAGTATTTCTTTCTGACCGTTTATAACAACGGTAACCATACCGCCGCCTGCGGTAACGGTATACTCGCGCGCGTCAAGCTCCTCTTGGAGCGCCGCCATATCCTCCTGCATCTTCTGTGCCTGACGGATCATTGCGTTCATATTCTGGGGGCCGCCGCCCATACCCTGTGGAATTCTTGCTTTCATTGGTTTGATGTCTCCTTTTCGCTTTCAAATATATCGGACGGCAGAATGTAGTCTCCGCTTCCAACAACAGTGGGAAGCTCTCCGTTCCATGTGTCAACCAGCATTTTATCGATTATCTGCTGAGTTAAGGATTCAGAAATTATTTTATTTGCCTCAGCCTCGGCTTCTGCCGCGATCTTCAGCGCCTCAGCCTCCGCCTTGGCAATATCAACCTGAGCTTGTGCCTCCTTCAGCTTGGCATCTGCCTTAGCCTGAGCAATTTCTATCTCAGCCTGCGCCGCCTTAAGCTTTGCCTCGGCCTCAGCCTCTGCCTGAGCAACCTTGGTCTGGTTTTCGTAATCAGCCTTGAGCTTGGTCTGCTCTGCTATCATTTTCTCTTCAACCGCAAGCTCAAACGCATCACTGAAATCAATGTTAGTGAGCACTACCGTAATAACATTTACAAAATACTCATCACCGATAGAGGCCTTTATAGCGTTCTCAACAGCGGGAGATATGGATGCGCGGTCTGCAATTATATCCATCGCTTTATATGATGAAAGAACAGATTTTGTCTTTTCTATTGCGATAGACTGAATACGGTTTTGCAGGACCTCAAGTGAACCGTACTGTGTTGCTATGTCAACAACATTGTCGGTCATTATCTGATATTGAAGCGTCATAGCTATATTCATTGTCTGAGCATCGGAGGAGTACGCCGCCGCATCAATATCAACGTTCTGCACCTTTGCGTCGTATGTATTATATGTGTTTGTAAGCCAAAGATCAAAGTGAGTGCCTGCTGTTCTAACGTGCTTTATCTTACCAAGCTCTTTAACAACAGCGATCTCACCTGTGTCAACCGTGTGTATACTGGACGGCACTATTATCAGCAAGGACGCCACAAGGCACGCCAGCACAGCGAATACAGCGCCCGCAGTCTTTTTGTACTTTTTAAAATTCCAAGCGGCAACAGCTATAAGTATTGCGGCAACAATGCCTATGGCTACGCCAAGTATTACGCCAAGTCCCATATTCAAATACCTCCAAAAATAATTTTATATTTCGTTTGCAGCATCTATCTCGTCAAATATCGTTTCATCCGGGCCGCTGTCCTTCGTTTCCTTGACTTCAAATGCCACATCACATTCACGAATATTTTTACCAAGTTCAGCACAAATTGCGCTAAATAGGATGCCTTTCGCATTCTCATTGCTGAGCTGAATTTTGAAAAATTCATTTGGCAGACGAATAATTATCTTGCCACCCTCGGTATACGCACGTGTCTGAGCCAGCCAACCTGCAGTCGGAGGACTCTGCTTTGCCACTCTCGCGCATATCTCAGCCCACTGTCCCATAGTTTTAAGCACACGCTTATTTCCCACAGACGCGTTTGTATTTTCCGTTTTTCGCGGTGCTTCCTGCGCCCTTACCGTCGGCGGAACAGGCTCGCGCGTAGCAGTAACCGGCTTTTGAACGGACGCCTGAGGCGGCATATCAAAAGCGCCTTCTGTCTCGGGCGGCATATCGGGAAGCATATCGTCCGAAACCACAGGCAATTGCGTCTCCACCGTTGCAGACACGCTTGATACAGGCGCGGCATGCACCGCCCCCGCCCTTATAATATCTTCAAGCTTGGCAATTCTCGCCAGCAACGCTTCAACCGAAACGTCCAGCGCCGCGTCGCTCATTTTAACAAGGGTAAGCTCTGCCACCGTCCGCTTGACCGCGTTGGAGCGCTGCATGGACGTGTGCGCATCCTCCAACAATCGGCAATGCGAGAGCAGCTTTTCACGAGTGAAAAGCGATGCCACCTCGGACAGCTGACGTGTCTCTGAATCGGTAAGATCAAGATATTTTGACGCATCGGGCGTTGTCTTGAATATAAGCATATCACGGTAAAGCGAGATAAGCTCCTGCCAGAATACCACCAAGTCCTTGGACGACGCAACTGCATCCGCGATAATTCCGAAAAGCGCATCATAGTCTGTACTTGCTATAGCACGTACCGTGCGAATGACCTCACCGCGGCCAACGGAGCCTACCGCCTCGGAAACCCTCTCGGGCGTGACCCGGACACCGCCGCCTGCGCACAACTCAAGCAGGCTGATGGCATCACGCATACCTCCCTGCGCCAGACGAGCCAGCACGTGTGCCGCCTCGGGGTGAAGTTCAATGTTTTCGCGCTCCGCAACATATTTAAGACGCGCCATTAGCACATCGGTGGCAATACGCCTGAAATCAAAGCGCTGACAGCGGGATATTATTGTGGACGGAAGCTTTTGAAGCTCGGTAGTCGCTAAAATAAATATAACGTGTGAAGGCGGCTCTTCAAGGGTTTTAAGCAGCGCGTTGAATGCGCTGGAGGACAACATATGTACCTCGTCAATTATATAAACGCGGTATTTCAGATCGGAGGGCGCAAAATTCACCTCGTCACGAATGTCGCGTATGCTGTCAACACCATTGTTGGACGCCGCGTCCATCTCAAGAACATCGGTAGTCGAGCCAATATCTATAGCACGGCAAGCCTCACACTCACCGCACGGATTGCCGTTGCGAGGGTTCAGACAGTTGACCGCCTTGGCAAGTATCTTTGCGCAGCTGGTCTTACCCGTTCCGCGAGAGCCGCAAAAAAGATAGGCGTGGCTGAGCTGATTTGTTTCGGTCTCGTATTTGAGAACACTTGTTATGTGGTCTTGTCCGCATACCTCATCAAAGTCGCGCGGACGCCATTTTCTGTATAATGCCAAATGTCCCGTATTCTGCATTTCGCCACTCCTTTCGAATTTAAATTAATCCCGATACGCTCGAGATCCCAACGTCGCAAGCGACGTGCCCTCCTTACGTCGGGTTCGACTCCAAAAACATCACACTGTGATGTTTTTGTCGCTCAGGATGACACTTCGTGTTCGAGCGTAGACCATCATTATAAAACAGACAATTTCATCCGTACCGACCGCTCAGATTTGCTCAAGACGAGGCGCACCGCACAAAGCAAAGCGATGACGTAGTTCCCTACGTCGGGCTGCTTTGCAGGAGCAACGACGTATTGAATAATCTCTGAGGTCGATAATTAATAAAACAATCGATTTCCACCGTACCGACCGTTCAGATTTGCTCAAGACGAGGCGCACCGCACAAAGCAAAGCGATGACGTAGTTCCCTACGTCGAGCTGCTTTGCAGGAGCAACGACGTATTGAACAAATCTGAACGGTCGAAAAACTAATAAAACAGACTGCAAAGTAAGACCATACACCCCGACTTCGAACTCCCCTTCCACGCGACATTACACCGACTGCTCGGGACAGGCACCCTCGCGGCACATCGGGTTCACTGCTTAATGCTGCTTGGTTCCCCACCTGACATGGTTCACAGCTCCCGATTGCGCAAGACCCATCCTTCAACCCAGTACAATGTATCTCTTGACCGAATAAGTTCGGTCCTCAGACGGGGGATCAACCCCTGCTATAGCGGATTGCAGGTGCAGGACACCGCTAACTCCCCGGCTGGTATGGCCTTATTTAACAGTCTGCTAAATAACAGTTGTCTACGGGCGTTTTTCACCCGCTTTTATTATTGTACCACATTATCTGCTTTTT
>JAZNBA010000067.1:0-16432 GCA_045586785.1 Eubacteriales bacterium
TGATTTTATTGTCTCCTGCGGCCCCCAGTTACAATATGTATCGTAATTTCAAAGAACGGGGAAAAGATTTTCAGTGCTTGGCAGGTGTTATGACGATATAAAAAAAAGGCCCCCACCGGCGTAGCCGGTGGTTCTTCATTAACGCCTATAAGGCTGATGGTACCAGCCCATACGCCTAAAGAGCGTACGACGATTTGCACTGGCGATTATTACTTATTACCCGTGAACGGGTCTAACTCTAAAGTGAGTTGACTTTCTTCTGCATCACTTTTTAACTGGTCTCGGATATATTGGGCTATCTTTTGCGTATTCTTTCCCGCTGTATCCACATAATATCCTCTACACCAAAATTCTCGGTTTCTATACTTGTACCAAATGTCGCCCCATTTGTCATATATCATTAAACTGCTTTTCCCTTTGAGATATCCCATGATTTGTGATACGCTGTACTTGGGCGGAATCGACACAAGCATATGTATATGATCTTTACATGCTTCTGCCTCTATAATTTCTATTCCCTTATACTCGCACAATTTTCTTAACATGATTCCTATATCCGCTTTGATTTTCCCATACATAATTTGTCGACGATATTTCGGAGCAAATACTATATGGTACTTGCAATTCCATTGGGTATGTGCTAAACTATCTGTATCAAGTTTCACGACTTGATCCTCCTTTGATTTTTTATTTTTGGTTGGCAGACCATCTTTATTATAAATCAAAGGAGGTACTTTTTCTACTCATAGCTAAAGCTTTTTGGAACCACCAGCACTGCTGGTGGTTTTCAATATACAATAAAATCGATTGGTATATTTGGGAAATTCCAAAAGCATTATGTAGTCTGCCTTTAAAAAATCCTTTTGAAATTGCACAATACCTTCGATACACTTTTGCTTTGTAGTCATCTGTGGTCGATGCTGATATAAAATCACATTTTGTCCTTTTATATAGTAATCTTTCAACTCTTCCCATTTGACATGTTTATCTGTAGCATTACCGACATGAAACATATTAATCGTTTCTAATCCGTTATCAGGATCGAGAAACACAACATCACTCCCGTCTGTTTGCTGTAAAGCATTTTGATGCCAAATATATCGATTTAACCCAATTTCATCAGAAAAATATTTTGCACAAAAAAGATTTTCTTTTTCAATTCTTGAAATTCGTCTATCATTTTCAACGCAAACAATATGGCATAGCGAATCAAATAAAAAAGGATCATATAATCTGTAAATATTGGGTTTCGATAAATAATTTATGTACTTACCATCGTCTTGTCCGCCAATTTTTTTAGGTGTCACCTTATACCAATTTACCGCCAAAGACACCCCTTCTGAGCAAATTTTCCTAAGCAGACCATATTTGCCATAGTCTCCTATATCTCCAACATAATTGTCCTGCATAATATTACCTCAAAAATAATATTTCTCTATTATACAATTTCACCACAAACAAATCCAATGAAACTCAAATCACTACTTTTCACTATAAAAGCAATCATTTTGCCAATTGATTGGATTTTCAAAAATATATTTGGAGATTTTTTCATAATCATAACAATTACGGATTATATGATCGTGAAATCCTCGTTGCCAAATAATCGTATTTCCAAATCTATTATGAATTTCTTTGGATGCATTCATTTTAATGTATCCAACCAATTTCGAAATAACAGATCTGCTTCGTAGGGGCGATTCACGAATCGCCCGCAATTCATCGCTATCAATAATTACAATAACAAGGTGGATATGATTAGGCATTATAACATAGCTGTCTATTGACACTTTAAAAAGTTTTGGAACATTATTGATGATATTGTCAACAATTAATCCGTATTCCGTCAATCGCGTTTCGGGCGATTCGTGAATCGCCCCTACGACACGGGATAATGTACATCTTCTCTTATACGTGCATATCGTTACAAAATATGCGCCCGGCGTGTTGTAATCAAAATTTTGCAATCGTAGCCGTTTTCTTTTTGGCAATTCTTTTTTATTTTCCATTTTCATTCCCCCTACTCCATTATAACACCAAATTTTTAATCTGGCAATCCTTCTGTCAAAATTTCAAAAAATGCTTGCAAAACTTTGTTCTTTGTATTACTACTCCTACGCACGCAAAAACTATTGACAAAAGCGTTGAATTTGGGTATAATTCAAATAGAAATTACGCCAAGAAAGGCTTTTATTTATGTACGAAACACTCACTGCAGAGCCATCCGCAAAACTTCAATTTTCCAAAATAACCGCCGCGGACAAGCCCCTTTTTGAAAAGTATATGGCAACACAGACCAATCGCGGCTGTGAAATGTCCTTTGCAAACCTTTATTTGTGGGGACGTCAACGCTACGCCCTGCTTCATGACCACATCGTTATTTTTTCTCAGTTTGACCGCCGCTGTATATATCCATATCCCATCGGCGACGGTGACAAAAAGGCTGTCCTCGACGCTATCATCGCGGACGCGCGAGAGCGCGACATAGTCTGCCGCATTACAAGTCTGAACAGCGAAGCAAAGCAGACTATCGAGCAATATTACCCCAACAAATTCCGCTTTCATTGCGGACGCGACTCCTTTGATTACGTCTACGATATAAACGATCTCGCCGACCTTGCAGGCAAAAAATATCACAAAAAACGCACCCACGTCAACAGCTTTCTCAACGCGTATCCCGACTACACTTTACAACCTATAAGTGAGCAAAACCTTGATGCCGTTAAAAAATTCGCGGAGGAATGGTACGAAGCCCGTCTTGCCGCAGATCCCACCGCCGATTTCCAGCTTGAGCAGGAAGCGCTTTACCGTGCCTTCCGTCACTATGACGAGCTGGCGCTGGAGGGTCTTGTGCTGTGGGACGAAGATAAGATACTGGCCTTTACCATAGCAAGTCAGATGTCATCCGACACCTTTGACGTACATTTCGAAAAGGGGCGCGCCGACGCAAACGGCGCTTACGCCATGATAAACCGTGAATTCGCGCGCTATATCCGCGAAAAATACCCCGACATAAAATTCCTCAACCGCGAGGAGGATATGGGCCTTGAGGGACTCCGCAAGGCCAAGCAGAGCTACTATCCCCACCATATGGTGGAAAAATGCTGGGCACGTCTTATGGAGGACAGCGATGAGGATTGATATTCCCGCTCCCGACAAAATCCCCGGGCTTCGCGCACTGTGGCGCGAGGCGTTCGGAGACACCGACGAATTTCTCGATATTTTCTTTACTACCGCATTCTCGCCCCGGCGTTGCAGATGCATTACGGACGGAAGAGATGTTGTTGCCGCGCTTTATATATTCGACTGCGAATATGAGCACCGCCGCATTGCGTACATCTACGCAGTAGCCACCGCCGCGTCGCATCGCGGACGCGGACTTTGCCGCACGCTTATGGATGAGACCCACCGCCAGCTCAAAGACTTGGGCTACGCGGGTTGTATACTTGTGCCGGGAAGCGAAGGCTTATTCGAGCTTTACCGCAAAATAGGCTACACCGTCTGCTCGCGCATAGGCTCGCTTGAAACTGCCGCCGACAGCACTCCAATCAATATTCGCACCATTAGCCAGGACGAATATGCCGCCCTGCGGCGTCACTATCTGCCACGCGGCGGCGTAATTCAAGAAAATGAAAACCTTGCATTTTTGGCGTCACAGGCAAGCTTTTATGCGGGCGATGACTTTGTATTTGCAGTACAAAAGCGCAAGGACACGCTTTACTCACCCGAGCTGCTGGGCAACATTGACCGCGCACCTGGTATAGTCCGTGCGCTTGGCTGTTCAAGGGGCAAATTCCGCATCCCCGGCGAGTCAGAGCCATTTGCCATGTATTTACCCCTGTGTGACCAAAGCCTTGCCGCCCCGAGCTATTTCGGTCTTGCGTTTGATTAAAAACAGAGCTGAGTCAACTGACTCAGCTCTGTTTTTATGTTTAGTCAAGCCTGCGAAGCACCTCTGTCATGTCACCGTTACCCACAACGTCGGCAACGGAGATAAGCTCCAGCTTTGTGGCAACGCCGTCGTTTATGCGACAGAAAATATGGTAAAGCACGCACTCGCTTTTGTCAACGCCCTCGCGGGAGCACTGATGCGAATCGTCAATGCATTTTGATATTGCAAGCGGACCGTCAATAAGCTCGATTATATCTCGCAGTGTTATATTCTCTGCCTCGCGCGCCAGCGTATAACCGCCGTTTGCCCCCTTGTAAGAACGAACGATACCGCCCGTCACCAGCTTATGCAGTATTTTCAGCGCAAATCTGGTGCTGACCGACGTTTTCTCTGAAATCTCCGCCGCGCCCGCGCGCTCATTTCCTTTCTGCGCCAGCATACACGCTATACGCAGGGCGTAATCCGCCTCCTGAGTTATTCTCATATTATAAAATCTCCTGTTGATCGTAGGTTAAGACAATTCACCGTTACAGCGTATGGTAATAATATAATCCGGCTTTATCTCGGATATAAGCTCGTCGCTGATGGTGAACTCACCCTCTCTGAGCACTATCATCTTGCTGAAATGATCTGCCATGTTTTCAAGCATTTCGGTACCGTATTCATCGCGTATCACTATCGCCACGGGAAGAGTGTCGTCGTCAACGTACGATATAAACGCGCGTGTTATATCAAAGGCACCGTCGCCGCTGTACTCAAACCGCGCCCGCTTCTCAAACGCCTGCTCCAGCGTGAGATATTTTTCACTTATAACGGCACCGTCAAGTCCCAGTCGTGTTACCAGCTCTCCACCAACGTTTTCATCTGTAACAGCGGAAAAGTCAATAAGCTCATGCACCTTGACCGAGCTGAATTTTTCGGATATTCGGCTGATAAGTGAATGGTAACCGACGTACGCGCCAAATCCCGTCCACATCATATCCGTCTGACTGTAAAGGCGCTCCATTATGGTGTGGTTTTTCATATCCGCCAAAAGGTCAATGACAGTCATGCCCGCGCTCTCGCGCACACCCTTGACTATCTCACGGTACTTGTTAAGCGTAGGCAAAAACTCTTTAAGCTCATCCGTAGCATTCTCGGAATATATAGTCAGCTTGTCGGGCACTATAAGGTACAAATATTCGGTGTCCTTTCCCGTAAGCTGCTTTACTCGGTTTATCTTTTGTTCAAGCCCCTCGCGCACCGCCATCATCTGCTCATCGCTCAAAAAGCTCAGCCAAGCATAATCGGACGAGTAAAGCTCGGAATTTCGTCCTACCGCAACTGTTTTTTCCTTTGCGTCATCTTCACTGTACAAAAGCAGCTCAATAGGTGAGCTTTCCTGCTTGTTTTTCGCCTGCGCGGTAATGCTTACCCTGACATATTTACTGTCTCCAACATCCACGGATATAAAGAACAAGTCGCCGATGGCTTGCTCGGTCTTGACCGTCTCGCCGTTTACCGAAACGGTAATAAGCGCATTAGATTCTGTCTCACCCGCCACACATACTGTGTGATCGTCTATTGAGCACTGAGATATCAGCAGCGGAGGAGATGTGACCGTGGGAGAGATGTCAAGTCCCAGGCCTGCATTATACGTCAGAAGTGTGTTGGAATCAAGCAGGTCGTACAGCTCGTATTCGTGTATGAATTGAACGACCACAGACGGCTGCAGGTTATCTACCGCCAAGCCGCTGAACTGATGGTTATTCTTGTATGCCACCTGAGAATATGTATTTGAAAAATACGGCATAAGCAATATGCGGTCCCAATCGTTGGTAAACTCAAGAAGCACTACGTCATCGCTGCCTGCGCTGTATTGCTCGGTAAGCTCTGTGCGCACCATGGTTCCGTAATAGCTTGAAATGGTATACTTTGTATGCTCGCTGTCGGACAACGAAATAGTTTCATTCGAAATGATGGATTCAAGGCCCGCGCGACGCGCCAAAGTCTTACCATCCGTGCTTCGCGTGTAAAGATCCAGAGAAGAAACACCCACAAGGCTTCCCGTGATTCCGTACATCTGCTCAAGCTTTGTGCGTACGGAGTCGTAAAGATACCATTCACCAAGCGAATTGAGCGAATTTTCGGTATTGTTATACAGCGGCTTACCGTACGTTTTGGCAGTAACAAGCAGATCCGTAGCGTTGAAGAAAAAGTCATAATTCATATTACCGAGATACCGGGAAAGCTGAGAAAGCCGCGTATCGTCGCTGAGCTCACCCATATATCCCGGCATATATTCACTGTATACCGTCTGAGAGTTTGGAATGACCACCATAAGGTATTCCACACCTCGGTTTTCATATGCCAGCTGACGCAGACTGAGTATATTGGCAAGTGCCCTGAGCTCACTTTCAGACAGTATAGCGTTGCCCGTGTAATCGTAGAGATAGTTGTATCCGTTTTCATGCTCTCCGGCATCAAACAGAAAATTATTGTCTCCGAGAATAATATTCTTGCTGTCAATGCTTTTGAAAAACAAATAATCAATATTGTCCGCCAACGCCGCCAACTCGTCGTTGCAGTAAAATGCTTCGCAGAAATTACCGAAGGTCATATCTTTCACAATCGAGTCCTGATCTGTTGAACGGTTATCCGTCAATGAGGTTATTCCGAAGTAGAATGTAAATGTCAGAATAATGCCGGCAAACAGCGCCGCACAAACGACATTTATCGGTTTTGTTTTAGACATTTCACCCCTCCTCAGAATACAAAATATTTAAACGCCTGAACCGCATACTGCGGGTACTGAGGCAGACAGTATATAATGGTCGCGACAAACAAAGCCAGCAAAGCAATAACGCTGACCGCTTCTGTTACAGGGCGCATTTTGACCGGCAGCTTTGACAGTATCACGTCGCCGTGATAGGTAAGCGGCAGGAACACAAGCGCAAATACAGTGCTTATAATATATTTGCTACCCGACATAACAATGTAAACGTAATAAATATGATAATCGTTTGCCACTATCGATATCGAGCTCAAAAGCTCAAAGAAAGAACCGACAGATCCCGACACGCCTGCCATCCATACGCCCGCGACCAAGAAGAATGTAACAAAAAAACCTATCGGACGCAATAACTTTTTTGACTTCATAAGCTCGTCTGCTCCCGCAGCGGACAGCACAAAGGAAACCGCAGCCGCGATCAACGCCATAATAAACACGGCAAGCGTGAAGTCTGCCCAGAGCGAGATAAATATGATAGTCAATGCGCCGGATACCGCCCTTGCAACAGGCTTTCCTGACAGATGGATAAATTTCATCAAAGGCGAAATTACGTAATCGTCAAGCCATGAGCCGAGTCCCATAAAAATTCGCCCGAAATACATTGCGGGAGAATACGAGGGCAATATACCGCCAAAATCCCGCGGTATGGCTATTCCGAACATTCGCGCAATTCCAACGCCCATGTCCGCCCATCCCGCAAACGCAAAATACACGGCAAGAAACAGGCAAAGTATCGCAAACAGTCCGAATGCGAGATTGGGAGCATTATTACTGGTCTCAAGTATCAACTCATAGGACTCCATAAGTACAGTAGCCAGCGCCATGCGTTCTATCAATCCGACAGAAAACATTTTGACACCGACAACAAAATCATTAATACTGTATTTCGCCTCAGATATGTATTTTTGGAAATCCTTATATTTAATGACGGGACCCGCTATCATCACGGGGAAAAACATCATATAAAGCAATGCGTCATCAATGCGCGCGGGCGAGGCATGCTTACGAGATATATCAATGATGTACGACGCGCCGCCAAGCAGCCAGACAGCGCTGCCGAGCGGGAACGTAAACCATTCAATATATGTATGCATAAAGCGAAATGCTATAAACAATGCGGTATATCCGAGCAGGGCGACAAGACCAATATAGCGGAAGCTTGTGCGCGCCGCCAATTTGCCCGCAAAATATGTAAGCACGGAAACGGCGGCCAAAATACCTATTGACAAAGGGTTACGAAGGTTCGCAAGTATGTAGAACACCGCCGATATCAAAAGCAAAAGCCACCGACGGTATTTTTGAGGTGTCAGATAAAATGCCGCAAGCGACAACGGCAGCATAAGAAACAAAAATGCCACAGACGTATAAAGCACATTAACACCTCCTAAAAATTATATATATTATTTTAACACATATCTTTGTATCTTTCAAGTTATTTATTTAAAGAATTTTACGGTAATGGCGGTAAATATATCAAATTTGGTTTTTCCGAACAGTTTCATACAGCTTTTTGGCATACTGTAAGCGTCTGTATATGGTCCGCTCGTCGCAATGCGACTCATACGCCAGCCTCCGTATTCGGTAAGTTATATCGTTTTTGCGCGGTCTGCGACCTACTCCGTAAAAATAAACAGCGCGTATCGCCGCGATGCACTCCTCTCTTTCCGATGCTCGCAGCAATCTGAGCGTATCGTATACCGCCAGCATATCAAGCGCCGCTGTGCTTGTCGCGCACATTCCCCGTATGCACTCATATACTTCAAACACGTTCAACACGCGGCGGTCAAGTCCAAGCACTGCATACCGCCTGAACGCGGTATAGGCATCGGACGCGCCGCGTCTGTATCTTTGTACCATGATAAACCTCCCCAAAATATATATTCAATTATAGAACACTTGTTCGATATTGTCAATAGACAACGGCTAAAAAGCCGCATTTGTGCACAAAATGCCAAAATATATGTAAACATATTGACAATATTGAAAATTTGTGATATAATTTTAGTACAAACAATAAGCGGTATAATTTATATCGCGCAACAAAAAATCAGGAGGCTTAACCGATGAAAACAGCACAAATCAAACTTTCCACCATTCGTGACGTTCAGGCGTTCGTAGGTATCGCAACCGCATTTGACGGAGATATCGATCTCTCGTCCGGTCGTTATGTGGTCGATGCAAAATCGATCATCGGTATCTTCAGTCTCGACCTTCTCTCCCCCATCACCGTCACCGTTCACTCGGGCGACGCAGATAAGCTGTTCGCACAGCTGGATGCTTTTCTTGTAAAATAAGAGAACTGAAGATATAAAAAACACAAGCGAGCCGTTTTTCGGCTCGCTTGTGTTTTTTGTTTATCAATACTGTTTTTTCTTAAGTACAACAATTCCTGCAATTGCGATAATTCCGACAATTGCGGTAATGCTTCCTCCGCATCCGCCTGTGGTTGCAGGTGCCTCGGTGGTAACTGCGGGAGCTGTAGTTTCTGCCTGTGCCACGGTGGTTTCGGGAGTAGCGGTGGTTACAACAGCCTCTGTAGTGGTTTCAACGGGGGCTGTTGTGGTTTCAACGGCAACCGTGGTGGTCTCAACGGGAGTTGTAGTGGTTTCGGGAGCAGCGGTGGTGGTATCTGCCGCGGTGGTTTCCGCAGGTGCCGCATTACCGGAGTAAGATGTGTTGGCATATTCGCCGGAGTAAGCGGTATAATCTATACCCGCAACAACTCTGATATACTCAAAATCAATACCCGCTCTGTTTATCATAAAGAATATTTTGCCGGGATTTGCGGGGGTGTTGGTGGTAGATGTAAGCGTTACAGCCTCGTGACCGTCAACCTGAACGGTTGCCTGATAAAAGATACCGTCCTTGATCATAACCTTCATATTGACCCATTCACCCATTACCCACTGCGAAGCATTGCTGAGATTGCCGAATCTATCAAACTGACCGTTATTCAGATTGTAACGAAGATTGCAGTCTGTTCTTGTGTTGCCTTCGCCGAAGCCGACTACAAGACCGCCCTGTCTGTAGGTTGCGGGGTCGGTAAAGCAGAATCTGACTTCAACCGAGAAGGTGGTTACCTCGTAAGGGAGAATATCGGGAAGAATAAACTTCTGGTAGTCGGGAGCCGCTATGGAATGTGTGGACAGATATCCTGTATAGGGGTCAATATCCATCATAAAATTAGCATCAACATTATCAGCCTTTGTAATACCTGTTGCGTTGAGATCTACATCTTTGCTAAAATGCTGGTAGTAGAAAACGTAACCGGAAGCGTATGCTCCCTGAGATGCGCCGACTGTCAGGCTCATGCAAAAGAGTACTGATGTTATGGCAAGCAAAAGGGCAATTATTTTTTTCATGATCTTTATACTCCTTATTCTGTTAATTTACTGCGTAGTTCTGTTATCGTTGTAATGGCAGAACCCGAGAATTTAGCCACTGTGGACTCAATATTAGTTCGTCCTCCACCTACACACCATGTTATCTGGTCAACAAGTGTGGAGCCAAGACCAAGAATTACAAATGTATCAAGGCTTCTTGTTTCTCTCATGATCTCAAGCATTGCAATATCATTTGCGGTATCATCGCCGGTACCCTTAAGGGAAACTCTGCTGCCGTAGTATACGTCAGCCATTGTAAGATGAGCTTCATACGAAAGCGCATCCATAATAAGTCCTATATCCTCAGGGGAAGAATTGGTCGTGGGTATGGTGAAAACAGGAAGATAGTTTATCATAGTAGTATGATAGCTTTCCTGAGTTTCGGAGAATTTAGGATAAGGCAGCATACCGTAGTTCATGCCGACACCTCTGAGCTTTTGAGCAAGCTGTATCTCTGCTCCGCAGAAAACGCTTCTCGCGTCCATAAACATCTGGTCGTATGCCTTGCCGGTACCCGTGCTGGGATCTGCGTAAAAATATGTTCCTGCCTCACCGCAGAATTCAGCAAGCTTTAACGTTCTGTCGGTAAATCCTACCTCGGAGCAAGCAAGATAAGGAAGATCGGACGCGTCCTTACCGCCGAATAAAGCTTCTATGCCAAACAAAAGCTTGGGAATGCCGTCCTTAAAGGTTGCGTAGCCGTAAACACACTGACCTGCAGCGTTATAGTCCCACGATTCATCGGGGCCCAGCGTGCACGCCTGAGCCGCAATGGTACGCAGCTGATCAAGTGTCCACTTGCCGTCCTTGACTAACTGATAAGGCGCTTCAATGCCTCTGTCCTTCAAGATTTCGGCATTGAAATAAATGCACCATACGCCGTCAAAGCTCATAAGCTGGAGGTCGCTTGCAGCAAAATAATGTGTATTGTCAAGCGACGAAACATCCAGTAGGTCCTGTGCCCAATATGTACGCTCGAGATGGATGTTTTCTACCGAATCAAGAGGAATAAATGAGTTGTCCAGTATGCCGGCAATGGTTTCGTCGGCACGCTGATAAGCTGCATCATAAGCATACTCACCGCTGAGAATGGTTTTGTCTAGCTCCTTTTTTAAGTCATATATAGATACATTGGTTTCGACTATATTACAATCAAATGCATCCTCTATTTTTGACTGTCTGAGGAATGTAGCATCGTTTACTTCCTCACCGGTCATGCTATCCGCGGTAATGTACGCGATCATATTCCACTGATCGCGGGTGCAGTTGAGTATGTTGAACTCCTTGCCGCCGAATTTTACATTGTCCGGATAAATAAATTCATTGGGGTCAACGGTAGTTTCGGGTATCGGCTCCGTAGTTGTGTCTGCGGTGGCGCTGTCCTTACCCTCGTCCACATCGTCGACGGGATCATCAACGTTGCTGCAGGCAGCAAACACGGTAAGCAAGGTCATGCAAACAAGCATCATTGCCAAAAGTCTCAACAAAAACCTGTTCTTCATGTTTAAACAATTACCTCCTTAAATTTATATACAGATGGTATTTTGCTACGGGTTCAAAGCCTATGACCCATAGTATGTAATAAGTTTATCATATGCGCACAAAAATTCAAGCCATTTCAGCACAAATCTATGGACATTTATTGCGAATTGTGGTATAATTCGTGTATAATAACACTGTTCATGGGGGTGAGTTTGTGGGATTTATATATCAATGGGATATTCATAAGAAAAAAATACGTGTCGGAACAAGCCGAAATCCGGGGTATTCCGAGCATTTTCACAATTATCTTGAATTTATATATCTTCTGGAAGGCAATTATTCCATAAAAATTGACGGCACGCTTTACCAGCTGTCCAAGGGCGATTTCGTGGTGCTGTTTCCTTACCAGCTTCATGAGCTGATATCCACAACGGGCGATAATTATGAGCTGGTATGCGTTGCCAGCCCCGATGTTTTTGCGGAATACAGCGATGTGATCAAAAACTCCATTTGCACGTCATCCGTCATAAAAAGTGATCGTTTAAGCGAAGAATGTAAATTCCTTTTGAAGTGGATATCGGGCACCAGGTCACACATGGACGACGTTTTTCGCTTGCGAAAAATGCTTCTTTGCCTGATTTTCAGAGAATGTACCCAGATGTGCCAGCTGATACCGCGAAGTGAGCTTAACATGACAAGTATCCAGAGAATACTTAAATACTGCGACGAAAACTATCTTTCCGACAACATTTCCCTCGACACCATAAGCAAGTCGCTCGGTCTAAACAGGCACCATATATCTCACCTTATATCAGACAACCTGAATGTAAACTTTTCCACATACATAAGCGAGCTGAGAATAAACCACGCATGCAAGCTGCTTGACACCACCAATATGTCCATAACAAGCATATCCATGGAATGCGGCTTCGGGTCAATAAGAAATTTCAACCGGATATTTATGAAAATCAAATCGACCACCCCGGGCGAGTATAAGGCGCGCCACAATTCAAATTAAAATAAAACATCACTTTTTGTCCATATTCTCCCTGTATCTTGTCTTGTTGTCAATTTGAGATCATGTTATAATATTTACACTGCGTGTATCTTATAGTTACGATAGAGGTGATTTTTTTGAAAAAAAGATTATTTTGTGTTCCGATTTTTGCTTTGATTTTAATATTGCTGTTACAATTGTGCTGCTGTAACAACGACAATAACAACGAAAATACCGACGACACCACCACGGACGAGTCATCCACCGTCGAGGATGTTCCCGAGGTCGTTCCAAAAAGATCAGAGCTAATAATTGACGGAAAAAGCAAGTTTGTTGTTGTTTCACAAAGAAACGAAAGCAGCAAAACTCCCAGAGCTTTGCTGATATCCAATTTCTTTCTTAATATGTGTGCACTGTCCTCGTCCGCGCCGGGAACAAAGGATGCGCCCAAGCTCAAGATAGATGAGGATTTCGTCAGATCGCAATTTGAAGACACCACTATTGTCAGCGTAGGACAAACGGATCTGGAAGAAGCAAAGCAAGTTTACAGCGAAATAAGCTTTAACGAATACGGCTACAGAGTGGTAAACGGACATATCGTAATATACGGATACACTACATATCTTTTACAGAAAGCGGCAAATGATTTTGCAACGGTAATGAACAGACATATGGCTATTAATGAAAATGGTAACACCGAGTTGATTCTCGAAGCGGACTTTAACAAGAAATATACCGCAAATAATTGCTGGAACGAGCTTCCCAAGGTAGAATTCGGAAGCGATCTTAACGTATGTGATGACGGCGATGACGCGCTTCTGATAGTGGCGTCAAAGTGCACAGAGGCAGATTATAGAGGCTATCTTAAGAAATTGTCCGACAGCGGTTTTGCTGAATTTTCAACAAATGAAATAAAAAACAATCTGTTTGCAACATATACAAAAAACGATCTGACAGTAGATGCCTGGTTCACGCCCGAGGACAGCACGGTACGCGTTACTCTGCAAAAGGGTTTTGACAACATCTCACCTGCCAAATACGATTATACCAAGATCTGCAATTCAAGTCTTACACTTATAGGCTCGCCCTCCGACGATACGGGAATGTGCCTGTTGTTCAAGCTCGAGGACGGAAGATTTGTCGTCATCGACGGCGGATCAAGATGGCCCTCCAGCAAAATGGACCAGCGCCTGTATGAGCAGCTGAAAAGCCAAGCCGAGGATGCTTCAAATATCGTTATTGCCTGCTGGATATTAACGCACTCCCATCAGGACCATATTGCCGCGTTCCAGGGCTTTGCTCACAACTTCAAGGATGTATATTCTTCCACGGTCACTATCGAGAGCATTATGTTCAACTTTGCCGGCGACGATCAGGCAAGTGTGACCACACAGCAGCTCAGCGGCTCGGACAACGAAATACACAGCAGAGTAGAATCCGCGTTTGCAGACTCCAAGCTGTTCAAGCCCCACCCCGGCAACAAGATAAGCTTTGCCAATATGAAAATAGAAGTGCTGGGCACCCACGAGAGCTACATATTCAAAAGCTATCCCGAGGACTACAACGCTTGCTGTCTGTTCCTTAAAATAACCGTAGGCGATCAAGTGATAGGCATTCCAGCCGATTCCGATGCTACAAATAATAAGGTTATCGAGCAAATTTACGGTGATTATATTAAGTGCGATATTTTGCAGGTAGATCACCACGGAGGCTTTGGCGGTGTTTCGTCCACCAACCGACTGATGGCTCCCGAGATCTTGATCTTTTTCACCAACAGCACCAACTATGCAAAATATCAGACCTCATCCTACAACCAAGTGCTGCTGCAAAACGCAAACTTCAAGGAATCAATTTTGGTAGACCGCAAAATAATACATATGCCCTTGCCTTACATCAGCGGAACAAGCACTGTTATAGAATAACATCCAATAAAAAAAATAAAAAGGTATGTTTTAAGCAAAAAGCTTGAAACATACCTTTAATTTTTATACTCTTACGGCTGCGGCTTGGGTGATGCGGTTACAGCAGCGTCTTGATATGTCGCGGCATCACCGTAATAACGGTACTGCATATCTACGCCCGCCACCGAAATCAGCCACGCATTATCCTGATCGCTGAGCTCCGCGCCTACTCCGACCCCGTATTTTTTTATGATAGACGAGGTTGGCGAATAATCAAATCTCAATTGGTAACCGTCCGCAAGCGTGACGGTCACGCGCCGTTCGGTCTGCTCGGACAGCGGCAGAGTGCCGTTTTTATACTGCTCGTCGTCGGCAAATATTCTCACCCAGTCTCTCCACGCATCCCTCTCCGTCATACCGCACAGTATCTTATACATGCGCTCCAACGACTCACCGTCGCGCAGTGTGACCGACTTGATTTTTATGCTGTCGCCAATATCCGTTTTGTCTATATCCGCGTCCTCAAATTTCACGGACACAATATCCTCCGCGCTCTCCACGCCGTAAATAATGCGAAGCGTGTCACTGTAATATATTTCCGACTCGGCATCAAGCGCCGCTATATCCGTGTCGGTAATGTAGCCGTACTCATACCAATATGAGGTCTGCCATCTGTCGGCAGACATAGGCTGTATCCACGACTCAAATTCCACCAAGCGCAAGCCATCGTCATTCTCCAAAATAAGACTTAAAAGCTCGTTTTGTCCCTTGATGCGGTAAAAACGCGCATCTCCGTGCTGTCGGTATAGCTCGCCGCGCCGCGACTTTATCATAGTTTCCTCATAAGGACTCACATCGACAAAAGCATAGCTTGCCATTTTGTCATCCACGCGCACCACGGTAAGCTGCAACGCATTTGTACTCACTCCCCACATATCCGACGGAGTGAAAAACCACATCGAAAATATCCCTACACCAAACATCAAAATAATACTTGCCGCCGCTGTCAGCCACCGCCATGTCTTGCGCGGCGCACGCGACGCGGCGTTATACTCCGCCGCCTCGGCGATATAATCGTCCGATATTTGCGAAACAGCCGTACTTATCATTTGTCTTATCATACGTCGATCCCTCTCTCCTTCAAATATTCCCGCAACTTCTGCCGAGTCCGCGTCAGCCGTACCGCCACAAAATTTTTGCTTTTCCCCACCCTGCGCGCGATCTCCTCGGGTGAGTCGGAAAACCAATATCTGCGCACAAATATGACACGGCTCAGCACATCAAGCGTTCCGAGGAAGGCGTTTATGTACTCACCTGTCTGGCGGGCTGCGGCATCTGCTTCGGGTGAATCGGAAGCGAACAGACAATCCGACAGTTCGTCAAGTGCCACGTCATAAAAGCTGTTGCGCTTTTGCGCCGTGTTTTGATGATACTTTTTGATCGCCAGATTGCGCACAATGCGGCAAACATACGGCAAAAGTTTCCGGGGACGGTGGGGCGGTATGCTGTTCCACACGCCGAGATAGCTGTCGTTTACGCACTCCTCGGCATCGGCATCGTTGCCCAGAATATTGCGCGCCACACTATAGCACGCCGCGCCGTATTTGCGCTCAAGCTCTGCCAGCGCGGCTTCATTGCGCTCAAACAGCAATTCGATCATTCGGCTGTCATCCATGCTTACACCACCCTTCTGACTATATACTACCGATTTGAGAGAGAAAATTACAGTATTAATAAAAATTTATTTTTCAAATTATCTTGTATTTCAAAATACAAGAATGGCATCTCATTCAATGTAGACACACGGCTTCAAGCCATCCATTAATTGGTATGGATCGGTGCTTCCCTCGGTGAACAATCTAATAAGACATCATGTTTTTACGCTAATAATCCTATAAGCAGTAGGGGCCGGCGCCCCCGACGACCCGAAGACATAGAGCTTAACTAAACTTCACGTTTTCGGGTCGCCGAGGCGCCGACCCCTACCACCTTGTTTCATCTAAAACT
>JAZNBA010000068.1:0-12004 GCA_045586785.1 Eubacteriales bacterium
GCATAAAACTCGCGAACGCGCTTTTGACCATTAAAGTTGTCAATTGAGCGCAAATTGGGATTCAGTTTATCGATAATCGCATGAATTTTCAGATCTGACAAACGAGAGTTAACCTCATATGTAGCATATACGCGGAATGCAAAAGGAATGCATTCGCTTTTATTCAGTTGATTTAATCTCTTGTTGATATCATCCGCGTATCCAATTTTAACATATTCAGGGAAGGACGGATTTGTAAGAATATAAATTACACCTCTTTGTTCCATAAATTCTCCTTTTTATGCAGCCGGATATGTGTTATAGACATACTCGTAAAGCGTTTGCTTATAACTTGCTATTTCGTTATCGCTATAACTATCAGGCAAGTTTGCCCACAAAAGATCGCGAATCATAACGCTAATGATAGATTGTGTTTCTTCCTTATCGCGCCAGTGGTCAAGCTCGTGAATACGTGCTTTGATCTTGACAAGCATTTCCTGCGCGAGCTTCTTGACCTTCTTTATATCCTCTTTGGAAAGAGATTGTCCGCTTATCAAAAGATCGTATATCGTGAGTTCTTCATCGCTATCAAAGCCTTCCTTAACGTAACGCTTTTGCTCTTCGTCAAGGTCGTTTACAAGCTTAATCAGGTTTTCAAAGATGATTGCAATTTCATCCTTTTTGTTGTCCTTGTTGTATTCGTCTACAATGTCCTGATAGCGCTGATAATAGTCAATGCGCAACGGATTTTTCTTAAGCATCTTAGCGAGCCGCTGTTCAACAAGCTCTTGCAAATCTTTAAGCAACAGATTCTTATTCTGCACTTTTTCAAACTCGCGGCGCAGACGATCAAAGTCAATCTTGCTGATGTCGAACTTTTTGCTTTCTACAAGTCCTTCGACGCCCATATGAACAACCGCGACGTATCCGCTTACAATTTGATTGATGTGTGACATCAGAGCAGAGTTATCAGCATGAACTCGTTTTTCCTGAAGCTGATCGTACACTGCACTGATAGCATTTTTATAGTGCACGGTTTCGTCGGAAACCTCGCCTTTTTCAATGTATTTGAACATGCGGAATAACTCGCGTGCCTGAATCTCGAAGCGCTTTTTGATTTCATCAGTTGCACACATTGCATTTGCTCCTGCAGCAACTAATGCCAGCTTATCAAAATCTTTTGCCTCTACCAAGGTTTGGAGAATAAAGTCGTGCTTGGCCATATATGCGTCAACGTTAGAGATTGCACTTTCGATTTTGGCAATCAACTCGGATTTATCAGGCGCCGGATCATCTCCCGCTTTTCCACCTTTATCTGCTGTGTAGTCTGCGAGAGCTTGACGCAAGGCCTTAACAACACCGATATAGTCAACAACAAGGCCGTTGCTCTTGCCGTCGCAGACACGGTTTGCACGAGCTATTGTTTGCATTAGAGTATGCGCTTTTAAGGGCTTGTCCAAATAGATGGTTGCAAGAGATTTGACGTCAAATCCCGACAGCCACATGGCACAGACAAACACTATACGGAACGGATTGTCCGCATCTTTGAACTCTTTGTCCATCTCGCGCTTTTCCATCTTGGCACGATGCGGCAGAATATCCAATCCCCAGTTGTTGAAGGTCTGAATCTCATTTTGCTCTTGGCTGACGATAACTGCCATTTCGGTTTCTTTCATCCAAGCAATCTTGCGTTCGAGTTCTTGGGCTTCCTGCTGTGTAACAGTTTTCAGTTCGTTTTCCAAAGCAGAAATCTTTTCTGCCCAGTATTTCTGTGCAAGGTTAAACATACGCACACAAGTAACCTTGTTTACGCATACAAACATTGCTTTGCCCGTTGTCCAAAGATCGGAATAATGTTCCACATAATCCCTTGCAATGGTATCAAGACGAGGTTCGGATGTGATGATATGAATATCCTTTGCAAGTTCAAGTTCGAGCTTTGCTTGCTGATTCACGTCAAGGTCTGCAGCCTCAATGGCATCCAAAAGCTCATCGTTGATTTCCGGATTGGTAATCTGCAGCATATCACTGCGGTTTTCATAGTAGAGAGGAACGGTTGCACCGTCATCTACCGCGCGCTTGAAGTCATAAATTGATACGTAAGTACCGAACGTTCTCTCTGTGATATTATCGTACTTAAACAGCGGCGTGCCTGTAAATCCGATACGGGATGCGGTTGGCAGAACACGGCACATATTATCGGCAAAAATGCCGTTTTGGGAGCGATGTGCCTCATCCGAAAGAATAATGATATCGTGATCGGGTGTGATCGGAGTTGCATTCTCGTCGTTGAATTTCTGAATCAGCGTAAAGATAAAACTCGGGTTGCCACGGAGCATTTCATAAAGCTTTGCTCCACTTGACGGTATGTACTGACGCGCCTTGCCCGAAAGACAACCGCAAGCTTCAAAGGTGTCACTGATCTGTTTATTCAATTCGTCGCGGTCAGTGAGAATCACAAAGGTCGGACTCCCCGTAAACTGCCGGCGAATCTTTTGCGCAAGAAATACCATGGAATAGCTCTTGCCGCTACCTTGGGTGTGCCAAAATACGCCAAGCTTGCCGTTTTTCAGCTTTCTTGCCTTGTAGGACTCAACCGCTTCATTTACGCCGAGGTACTGATGATTTCGCGCGAAAATCTTGGCGCATTTGCCACCTGAATGATCAAAGAGAATAAAGTTCTCGAACAAGTCCATAAAGTTCCGCTTGTTACAGATGCCGAGAAGCATTGTTTCAAGGTCAACGGCTCCTGCCTCGTCTTCTTTCAAACGTTTCCACTCGTGGAAAAACTCATACTTCGAGCCCATTGTGCCAACCTTGGCTTCAAGACCGTTGGATAGCATCAAAAAGGCGTTAAAATGAAAGAGTTGGGGAATGGTGGAGAGATAATCGGTATAGTTGCAATCGTAGGCATTCTTGACATCCACGTTCTGTTTTTTAAGTTCCACAAACAAGAGCGGAATACCGTTTACAAAGCCGACGATATCGGTTCTGCGGCGGTAAAGCTCACCGTGAATCTTCATTTCTTGTACGGCAAGAAAATGATTCTTCTCGGGTTCTGCAAAATTGAACATGGTAGCATTGCGGGATTCAAACGTGCCGTCGGGCTTTTTAACTTGCACAGGGATACCGTCGCGGAGCATGGAATACTTTTCCTCGTTGATCTGCATAAGCGTTGCAGATGCCGTATAGGCGCAAAGGGTCTTGACGGCAGAATCAGCGTATTCTTCCGTCATCCAATCGTTATTATCAAAGAGAGCTTGGCGCAAATAGCGCGTCAAAACGATCTCCTTGTAAGATTTTCTACCCAGTGTGCCGTTCTCACCCAACACTTCGGTATTGTAGGCAATTACGACCTCCCAGCCCAGTTTGTCCGAGAGCACCTTTCCCGCACTGTTCTGAACGAGTATGTTTTCGGAATATTCCCAGCTCATGCTTTTGCTCCTTATTTGATAAATTTGATAGTACTTTTGAATTTTTTCAGATCCTCTATGTAGGCATCGAGTTGTGTTGTTAAATCAGCATTTGCAAGACGAATTACGTTTTGATTGTTTCCTTCGTAAGCACCGCACCATAAATATAGGATATCGCAATAAAGCGATTCGGAAGAAGATAATTTATAGATAGTATGATTGGTTAGCCCTGTGTTTTGGATATGTACGCGAGGCTCTTGTTCAAAGTGATCATTGAAGAAACTTGCAAAAGGAGGCTCTGGTTTGTTTATTGAATGCGTGCGAAGTAAGCTCTTTAGAAAATCGCAGAATGACGTATTGTCATCATAGCAATCATGAAGCACGGTGATCAAAACTTCCATACACATAAAAACTTTGGATTTGGGTTCCTGAAATAACAGTGAATGCGCCGTTGAAATCTTTTTGAATATCTGCTCCTGTCGCCTTGCATTGATGTTTTGTAATACTTTTTGCATGAATTCGTCGATCGAATCATCAAATTGACAAGTATCATCAAACAGCTTTATGTAGTCGGCGTACTTTTCCAGGACTCGCTCGGACACCGATCCGCAATTCAGTTTGATTTCAAATTGAATGAATTTTTCGAGGTATTTTTCCGGATGCTCAAAACCAAAAATTTGTTTGATGCTGACTTGCAGTTGACTTTTATCCATGGCGAGTACCGTAATTACGTTACTGGAATTCTCGGTCAAATGATGCAGCCGCTCCAAAACCTTGATTGCGTATTCGGGCAAACAACGGTCAAGCTCGTCCACCATGAAGACAATCGTTTGCTCTTGACTCAATTCGCCAATCAACTTTTGCAGCCGTTCTAATGCTTGATTGAACGAAAAATACATGTCATAATCGTGAGATTGCTCAATCTTGGCTTGCTCTGCTTCAATGCCGCTTTTCAGTGTATCATAGGCACCCTGAAGGTCAACACCAATCTTGCCTTTGATAGTATCGTTAGTCACGGAAAGGAAGGTTGTACCGATAGCCTTCAAAACGCCAAGAACACGAGCCTTCTTTTGCTCGTCATTCCACAACTTCGTTTTTTGATTGATAATATCGATCATTGCCGCAACGATAGCCACAAGAGGTTCTTCGTAATAATCGTATTTCCAACAATTATAGCGAATCACGAAATACCTGTCGATTGCCTTTTTGGGGAGCTGTATTTCGCTTAAACGTTGTTCATACATATCCAATACAAAGCTTTTTCCGCAGCCCCAAACACCGTTTATGGCAAAAGATGTGCTTGTCCGGTTGTCCGAAATGTTTTTTGTCAGATTGACCAATTGATCGACAAATTCGTCGCGGTTTAGGATATCAATCTTGCTCATACGAATACCTCATTTTGAATTATTGGGAGAATTGTTATTAATGGAGTTGGGAAACCACAGGCATTGCCTCGATTTCTCAATGTAATTTGAGTTTTTTCTTTATTTGTGGCAAGTATTCCAAATCAAAACTCTTGCATAAGGAGCAGAATTTTTCGATATTTTCTCGATGGATTATGCCTGCCGCGGCATCGATGACAATGCCATGAAGCATTGCCACTAGCTCATAAGAGGCTTCGGAATACTTTTTCCCGAATAGGTATTCTGTTTGGGATACGGTAGCTTTGATCTTTTCCAATTGACATTTTGCCAAGACAATTTGTGCATCCCCATGAACCGCAGAGGCAGTAGTACCCCAAAAAGCATCAAACAAGGTAACAATAATTATGGGATCCTCATGTTCACTAATCCCTTTGCTAAAAGATATGATTCTCTGCATTTCGGATAAACACGAGTGACGTTTTTCAAACAGTGCAATTTTGTTTTGCTTTTCTGTTGCCATGATTGAAATCGCAATGGCAAGAAATGATGATAAGATAGGTATAATGACCAGGAGATAATCCCACACGCTTTTTTCTGACAATTTTTCAATTGCTTGTACAAGGTCTGCCATATTATACCTCCAATTCGCCTCTCATATTGTGCTTTCCGATAATTATCCGTACATACATGAATCTATTCTAGCGAACAATTCTTCAAAATTTTTCAAAGTTTCTGACGAACAAGTATGTGTACCATCTTCCAAGGCATCTGCATACCATTTGGCATTCAATACTTTGCCACATTTGACATGCCCTTTGCTTGTTAAACAGGCGTCAAGATCCGTAACCAATGTTTCAATTTCAACTTCGTCAGCCTTGTATGTTTTACTTGTTATTTCATCTTCAGAAGCATCCTTCAAGTACATAAAGTGTTTTTTGTACTCCAACTCGTACTTGTTTCTGAAGATTTCTCCGCCTTTTGTTACACCCTCACTATCATAATCAAACAAAGCCAAATAATCACAACCCCAGCCATGTAAGATTGTACAGACATTTATAAGATTGCTTGCCCCGACAACCGGAATAAAGGCATACTTTGAAAGATCAATGCCCAATTTCCTGCCAATGCACAATAAATAAACACAATCACTGACTCCCTCAGTTACCACATTGTATTTTTCATATGCTGGTCCAAAGGTATCAGAAATGCTCATTCCTAAAGCACGAATAATAGGTGTTAAAGTATCCTCTTGGGCATCGGGGGCGATGTCGGGATGATAAGCGGTTCTATATATCTTGGTAATGCCAAGTTCATCTTTAACTGTTGCCCGTATTCTCTCAATCCCATTGTCTGAAGTGTCAAGCATATAAGGCGAATGCGTCGTATAAACAATTTGATTGCCTTTTGATGCTAGGTCGGCAAAAAGTTTCAAAAGTTCTTTTTGTGCGTTTACGTGTAGTGAAATGCCAGGTTCGTCAAACAAATAGGCAACTTGGCGAGAAGGGAGGTTGTTGGCCATAACATCAATGAACAAATTAAGATACCAACGCAATCCATCGCTTCTTTCACCAAGAGTCATTGTAGACCCAGCATCTGTGCTTACAGTAAACGACAAAATGTTTGTAGTGAACCGGGCTTTCAATGTTACTTTTTCAACAGTGTAAAAAGACTCAAACGGAGTATTGATCTTTGTATCAATCGCTCTCTGGATTTTATCTTGCAAGTTTGAAGTGCTTCCATCAGTTCTTCCACTTACTGCGAGTAAAATCTGTTCTTTTGTGAAACCAATATATTTAACGAATTCGTATAGAAAACTATTTGTGTTTTCCAACTCCTTTTTTAGTGCATCACCTTTATATTCAGACTGCAAGATTCTATCATTATGTCTATAAAACATCACAGGGAACAGATTACATAATTCCTGCCACTTAGTTAATGCACTATCCATAGCGGATTTGTATTGAGCCTGTTGATCTGCAGGTACACGTGGAGCCCATTGAACAAAGGTGTTAAGTGCCGCATTTGTACTTGGAACATCAATGCTATCTTCAATTTTAATTTGAGAACACCTTTGTCTAAATGCTGTGAGATCATTGCCTGTAAACTTAAACGGGTTAAGATTAACTATCTCGTACAATGCATCTACAGTTGCTTTTACGTTTTCTTCATAATACCGCATTATCCCACCAGCGGCAGAATAAGATTCGGAAGTAATAGTAACGGTTGTATCTTCCTGTAGACATTGGGATTCATCAGGTAATCCTTTTAGCGTAATTCGACAAACTATTTTGCCGCTGTCAGAATTTCGATTGACATTATTCTCAGCAAACACATTGGTCATCTTGTTTCTAAACATTATGCCACTTAAGCCAGACAAAACATTACTTTTTCCGCTTTCGTTTTTGCCAATGATGGCGGTAACATTCGGTTCTATAATAATCTCATTATGATCAACACCAATAGATCTATAGTTCATCAATTCAACAGAATGTAATTTCATCTTTCACACCTCCAATTCGCCACTCATCAGTCTCTGCAACAGCAGATCGCGGGCTTTTTGTAGTTCAATATTTTGCTCGTTTTTTGTATAGATTTGAGTAAAGATGGGATCAGCAAGCTTTGCAAACATTTCAATTAAGCACGCAGTCGGCTTTAAGAATGGGTATGCCATAAGCTTGTCAACCTGCACGCGTTGTCTGCCATCACTCCCGCTCATACTGTTTACAGCATACTGTCGGAAATCATCCGTTCTTGCAAGTATATAGACCATATAAGGATTCAGCTCTTTGGAACGCATTACAATGTATTCCGTAGAGCCAACTGCTCCCTCGTCAGAATCTATTCCGAAAACAAATGCCGTTTTTCCGTTTTCAAGACAGGGGGTAATCCTTGCCAACAATGTGTCACCGTTTTGAAATTTGCTTCCGGAATTAGATAATGTAGTTGTATACTCGGAGCTATTCAACACCATTGAGTTTGTGCTTAGGGCTGACATAGGCACATATTGTTTTATTCTGCTTTTGTCAAGAGCAACTTTAGGATTAAAGGTAATAACATCATTTAAGCTACAGCGCTTCCACCCCTGCGGTACGCCATCGGTGATAGGCGTATTTTCGTGTCCGGGGAAACGGAGATCGACAAACCACTCCTTATAGAGCCGCTGAGCCGCTTCTTCCAACAACTTGATCTGTTTTTGGTTATTTTCAATAAGGTCGTCGTAGGTGGCGAGTATGTTGGCAACTTTTAGTTGTGTTGAAACACAAGGAACTTTAACCGATAGCGATTTGAGTTTTCCCTGTGTAATCAAGGGTTGAGCTGCACCGCCAGCATAGCTATTTAAAGGAATAGATTTTAATAAATAATAGCAATAGTCGTTAACGAAATCGTTTTTTGATTTAACTACAATAGTATTATCAGAAGCCCAAAATTCGCCTTTACATCTTGACACGGAGCCACAATAAGCGCCAACACGACCAAGTATTATCGCGTCTTTATAAAGTGGCTTTTGAGTCATCCCAATGATTCCATTGGAACCGTATATTGGGACATCTCCGTCGGTAGATTTGATGGCTTTTCCATGATAGAAATTTAGAACATCATCCAACAGGTACTCTTTCATAACCCCATCTCCTTCATATTCTTCGAGATGGTATCCATCAGCTCGTTGGCCTCGGCTTGCAGGGTGATGAGTTCGCTATGTATCTCTGCCATACGTGCGGCAAAATCCACGCCGTCATCCTCTACGGGTGCAACGCCAACGTATGCTCCGGGAGTGAGAGAATAGCCTTTTTCGGCAATCTCGTCAATGATGGTTTCAGTTCCGTCATCATTCTTTTGCACTTTGTGTCTGTCTGCCAGTTTGCAAAGTCCAAGGATGTCGTGATACTCACCCTCGCCAAACTTTTCGGTCAGCCAGATTGCTTCGTCCAAAACTTTCAAATCATTCTGCAACAAGGCAATATACTGCTCGGACATGGCTTGAATGTGCTTTTTGTCCTTTTTATTGGCTGCTTCCATCTTTTCCTTGCAATCCTGCTGTTCTTCTTTGATCTCCCCAATCAATGCTTCTCGCATATCGGAAAAATCTTCAATTCCTTCTATATCGGAGAAAACGCGTTTGGCATCCTTGCCGATCAGATACTCCCTGCAGGTTTTGAAATAGCGGATATACTCGCCCAGTAAGTGCCTGTACTTTTCTTTCTCTCCGCGGTAGAGCCATACGATTGCATTCAGATTCTTCATCTGCCACTCGTTCCACTCGTTGAGCGTGCGATCAACGGCGGTATAGTAATTACGCGCGTCGATAAAGAGGACTTTATCCTTATTCTCAGGTTTCTTTGCCTTGTCAAAGAACCACAGGGTGCAGGGCAGACTCTTGGTGTAGAAGAAGTTGTTTCCAACCGAGAGCATCACGTCAACATCGCCCGTAGCGACGAGCTTTTCACGAATGTCCTTATCCTTGCCTTGGCTATCGGTTGCAGAAGAAGCCATAACAAATCCGGCACGCCCCGTTTCATTGAGATATGAGTGGAAATAAGAGATCCACAGATAGTTTGCGTTGCCGATCTCCTTATTCTTATTCACACCGGGCAGACCGAAAGGCAGGCGACCTGCATTCTGCGCCGTTTCGGATTTCACCTTGTCCACGTTAAAGGGCGGGTTTGCCATCACGTAGTCACAGCTACCTTCAAGGTTGTGCGCATCGTGATAGAAGCTATTTGCTTCATCACCCGATACGATCTTGGCATTGAGTCCATGGACTGCCATATTCATAATGCAGAGCTTTGCGTTGTAGTCAAGTTTTTCCTGACCGTAGAATGTCATGGCGGTGTTAGCACTCGCGCCAAACTGCTCGATAAAATCGGCAGAGGAAACGAACATGCCGCCCGATCCGCAAGCGGGATCGAGAACAGTTCCATGCGTAGGCTCGATGACGTTGACGATCATACGGACGAGTGACTTGGGCGTGAAGAAAACGCCGTCATCGGCAGCAACTACGGGAGCAAATTTGTTGAGAAAGTACTCATAAATTCGTCCGATGATATCGTCCTGAATCTCGTTGAATGCACTGTTGTTAAAGATGCGGAGAAGATCACGGAGAAGGCTGTTTTTCAGAATGGTGTAATTCTTGGGAAGCACGCCCTTAAGTTGTGCAGATTGCTCTTCAATCAATTCTACTGCATGATTGATCGCCTTGCCCATATCTGCGTTGTCGGGCAGATTGAGCAGATAATCATAGCGTGCTTCTTCGGGAAGGAAGATTGCGCTTTTGGATTTGAAATCCTCAGCTTCCACGGGCGCAACTCTGCCATTGCGCATTGGGCGGTTTTTGAGAATCTCACCCTCAACATACTTAAATCTGCTATATGCGTAGCGCAGGAAGATAAGCCCCAGTACGGGCATACAGTATTCCTGCGACGTTACCTTGGAATCCACGCGGAGCAAATCCGCCGCTTCCCATAATTCTGTTTCAAGTTTACGAATGTTCACCATAAATAATTCTCCTTAGCTTAACACTTCCAAATACTGATCCAATCGCTTGTTCAGATACTCCGCGAATAGCCTTACCATGTCCTCGCGGTGGTCGAAGGCGTCGTAATAGCGCATTCTATCGGTAAACTTGATATCGATGGGGGGATATCCGGCTTTCATCAGTTCAAGGTTGATGATGAGGCGTCCGGTTCTGCCGTTGCCGTCGATGAAGGGATGGATGGATTCGAATGCGATGTGCAGGTCGGCGAGTTTTTCCACGATATTGCGCTCGTCGGTTGCGTACTGCTGCATGAGATCGTTCATCTTGGGCTCGATCAGATAAGGCTGAACGGGATCCTGCTTTGCGCCCATGATGCGGACAGGCACTCTACGGTACACGCCACGGTCAAGGGGTTTATCCGCAAGGACGAGAGAATGGATCTGCTTGATCACTATTTCTGACAGGGGAGTGCGTTCCTTGACAAGGTCGCAAATGAAGTAGAACGCGTCCTTGTGACCGACCGCTTCCATGTGGTCCTTCAGCGGTTTTTGGTCGATGGTCAAGCCCTTGAGTACCATATCGGTTTCGCGCAGGGTAAGGGTGTTGCCCTCGATGGCGTTGGAATTGTAGGTATATTCAATCATGAAGTCCTCGTTCAGACGCGCCACCTCCCCCTCGGTGAGAGGTCTGCGACCATCGAGTTCAATTTTCTTTCTTTCGATCTGGGCGAGAAGGGTTTCCTTTCCGCGAATGCGTCCGTCAGCAGGCTTGGGAGCGTTATCGGGAACAAACCAAAGTTTGCCCTCGCGCCATGCGCCGTCAATCTGTCCGTTTACGCAGAGCGTGCGGACACGTCTATCAGAGATGCCCCATTTCTCAGCGGCTTGTTTCGTTGTCATAGCCATTATTCATACCTCGTTATGTTGAGATTTCGAATTTTATAATATATCAGTATAAGTATACCACATTTTCGGCACAATGTCAATCGGTTGCGGAATAATAATCATAAATTTACGGAATAATAAAAATTCGCTTTATTCAGTGAACGGAGCGAATTTTCAGCGAATAAAGCGAATTTTCGCTCAGCGGATGGTAGGGAGATTTACGCCGAACCTCCCAAAATTTGCATAGAGGGATGCGGTTCGTAATCTTTGACTACAGCACCGCATATTTTGAGTGGTGATGGTGCTATTGGGGCGGTAATAATGTCGGGGTGTTTGTCGGTGCAGCACGTATTTTCATTTTAGTCAAGTACGATTTGGTAAATCGTGATTAGGCAAATCGTGATTAGGTATTTTTGAATCGTGAGTCCGTGGCTCGCTTGGTCTTAATCTTTGATTACAGCGTATCACTTTTTGATCTGTGAAGGACTTGAAAAATTCTCTGTTTTATGCTATAATGGTTACAGTAAAAAATCCACCTCGGGCGGAGCTTGCGGCTCATGCGAGGTGGCGATAGAAGTATAGGATTTAGGTCTGACCACAATCTTGACCATTTACAGGTTTGGACTACGTGGGAAATATGGACTTTGCGGCACATAAAAGCACGGGTTTCGGACGAAAAAGCACGGAAAAGCATGCAAAATGAGGCAAAAAACCGATGTCGTGCGGTTTGGGACGTCGATGCCGCAGGTTCGAATCCTGTCACTCGGTCCAAATGTAAAGGGACGGCAAAAAGCCGTCCTTTTTCATTTGGACCGAGTGGCGGAGATGAGAACCTGCCTCGAGCTTGCTGCATACTAAACTGATTAAAGAAAGTAATATGCATGCTCGACA
>JAZNBA010000069.1:0-24772 GCA_045586785.1 Eubacteriales bacterium
CGGATCTGTCTGCAGATTCGAAAAATGCGGAGAAATCTCTCGAAATCTCCGCAGTCTGCCGAGCTTTTAACGCCATGCTTGCAACGAAGCCTATGTAGCTGAAACTTCTATAATACAAAAATAAAGGGATTGTTTTTCGAATGTGAATTTCTCTTTTTGCAAAGTGTAATCAGGAATATTCTGCTTTTCACATATAACAAATTTAACCGTAGTATTTTCAATCGCTTCATTCGAAGAGTAGATTTCATCTTGAATTGCATCATTGATAATGATACTTTGAGAAGAACTATACGCATTATCGTTATCGAGCGAATAGGAAATACAAAGCACATCAATTCCACCTTGCATATCGTTTACAATACAAAAGTTGTGCAATGTGGGTTTCACATCTTTTTCAAGGCGTATAAAATCTAAAATTTCATAATTGTCGTAGTATTCTTTTACGGCTTTATGTACTGTTTCTCCGTAGGTAGTAAAAAGAGGCTCTGCCTCACAGCCTGCCAAAAAGGCAAGTGCTATGCATAAGAAAATAATAAGTATGATCTTTTTCATTTTGCTCCCTCCTTTGCGGTGTTAATTGAAGCAATCAAAATTCTTTTTATTTCAACACATCTATCCAAAATTGTCTTATCGTAATAATATCCACTTTCAATCAAAAGTTCAAGCCAATATTCGGTTTCGGAGCATTCCTTTAAGGCGATATGTAACTTTGCCACAAAATCCGCCTTGCCGTGGGCATAAAACGCCTCACGAATATTTGCGCCAATACTTGTTCCCGAACGCAAAAATTGATTGATCAACGCACTTTCACATCTTGCTTCTCTCAACACCTTGCAAGCGCGAATAACCTCTAAAGCAAATGCTTTCGACTTTATCATCAAAGGACTTTCGGACATATTACATACCTCCTTACTTTGCCTTTCTCCATTATACCATAAAACCTATTACTTTTCAACTTAAAATGAAGATTTTGCGCAGCAAAATCAACCTTACCTCTTCACTCTTCACTATTACTTATTACTTTTCCAAATCCCCGAGTTAGTGAAAAGTGAAGAGTGAATAGTGAAAAAGTAAATCCCCAAGGACAAGTCCTCGGGGATTTGGCTGGGATGGCCAGATTTGAACTGACGAATGCTAGAGTCAAAGTCTAGTGCCTTACCGCTTGGCGACATCCCATTAACTTCTTGATTATATCATAAAGTTTGCCATTTTGTCAAGGGTTTTATTCAAAATATATATATACCGAAAAAATTATTATTCCGGTTGAAAACCCGACGCAAATATGCTATACTTTTTTCAGAAAAACAAAAAGGAGCTTTATCACTATGAAAAATATTATCGTTGAAGGTCATCGCGGATATTGCGCGAAATACCCCGAAAACACACTTGTTTCATACGAAGCTGCACTTGAACTCGGTGTTGACGCCATCGAATTCGATGTCTGGCTGACAAGCGACAAGGTGCCCGTGCTTATGCACGACGGCAACTGTCGCCGCACCTGCGGTGTAGACCGTCATTTGCGCGACATGACCTATGCCGAGGTATGCGAGCTTGAAGCTTGCTATGAAGCCAAGTTCAAGGACCAATTCAAGGGTCAGGGCGTGGGTGTCCCCTCGCTGGAGCATGCATTGCAGCTTTTTGCCGCCAAGCGTCCCGATATAAAGCTGGGCGTTGAGATCAAGGAATACACCGAGGAAAATGTGGATCTCACGGTAGCTCTTCTCAAAAAATACGGCTTTTTCGACACCTGCTGGTTCTACGCCTTCAACGCCCGCATTATCAAGTACATAAAAACGCAGTACAACGGACGCACAATGGGTTATCCCGACTTTCAGATGCAAGAATTCGCCGAGGATTCCTATGATTATTACGACGAGATCGGCATCAATATGCGCATAATGCGTTCCGAGATACTTCCCATTTACGTTGCTAAAAATCTGCCCATGCATATGTACTGCGCCGACAACGAGGACGACGTGCGATATGCCATCAACTGCGGCGCAGAGCTTATTACCGCCAACGATCCTGTTCCGCTTATGACGGTGCTGGGCAAAAAATTCTGATAATAGCTTTGCCCAAAATATCTGCCCCAACACCCTCGGATTCGATTGACACCCCCCAAAATTATGATATAATTTATATATACAACTATAATTCACCGTTAAGAGGGTAAAATGAGATCCAAACTCCTGCAAACCGTGAAAGAGACATTTTATTCCTCACTCCCCCTCGCCGTTATTATCATTTTATATCTTTTTCTCGCGCCACTGACTACATCAAGATCACGGTGTCCGAGCCTGCGGTAACAGTGCTTGGCGACCAGATCGAGGAGCTGACCAACGGTCACATCAAAAAATCCGCCATCCGCGTAACACTGGCACCGGGCATCGGCGTGGCATCGCTCTTGTCCATACTCAAAATACTCACCGATGAAAGAACTTAAAGCATTATATATTATCGTAAACGCAGGCTTTGCCTCCGAGGTCGTTGACATAGCTCGTTCCGTGGGCTCCACCGGAGCTACCATACTCAACGCTCGCGGCTCGGTTGCAAAGCCCAAAAAGATTCTCGGCATCACCATCGACACCGAAAAATAGATCGTGCTCAGCGTTGTGGAAAAAGAAATTGCCGTCAAGATCATGGAACAGGTCAAGCAAAAGGCGGGCGTGGGCACTCCCGCCCACGGTCTGTGCTTCTTTCTGCCCGTTGAAATGTCCACTCTGACCATTCACGACGGCGAATCGGATGAAGTTTAATAATAAAATTGTTGACAAAACCGAAAAATATGATATAATGATAGTACAATCGTCATAGCGATGAAAGGAGAAACAACTATGAAAAACACTATGATCAAACTTCTTGCCGTAGCACTCGTTGCCTTGATGCTGGTTGCAACGCTGGTATCCTGCGGAAAATCGCTGTCCGGTGCTTATTCCTCTAAGATCGAACTTCTCGGTCAGAGCTGGGATGTAACCTACACCTTCAAGGGCAGCAAGGTCGAAGCAGTAAGCAAAGCTACTCTTCTTGGCAAGGTAACTACCGAAGAATCTGTCGGCGAATACGAGATCATCGAGAACGCTGACGGCAGTCTGGAGATCAAGATTGATTTTGAAGACGAAAACAGCTTGTTCAGAGATGGCACCTACACCTTGACTAAGGGAGAGGACTACATCAAGATCGGCGGCGTTCAGTACAACAAGGTCGAAAAGTAAAAAAGTAAAAATTCAGCGGTCGGCGTGAGCCGACCGCTTATTTTTAATTGACGATACAACGCTGTTTTATATTGATAAACCAAAATGTTTGTGATATAATAAAATCAACAACCCCAAATTGTCCAAAGAAAGGACCCCAAAACATGAAAACAAAGCTTTCCCCCCGCTTCTGGACTGCGCTGACGCTGTTCAGCCTTATCGGTCAGATCGCCTGGGTGGTTGAGAATATGTATCTCAACGTGTTTATTTATAAGACCTTCAATGCCTCCGCTGCCGACATTTCGGCAATGGTTGCGGCAAGCGCCGTCGCCGCAACGCTGACGACCGTGCTCATCGGCGCGCTTTCCGACAAAATAGGCAAGCGCAAAATATTTATGTGCGGCGGCTACATACTTTGGGGCATTTCCATTTTGTGCTTCATTCTCATCCGTGAGGACGTTATAAATGCTCTGTTTCCCGCCGTTGTCTCTGCGGCATCCGTGGGTGTGACGCTGGTCATAGTTCTTGATTGCGTAATGACGTTCTTCGGCTCGTCGGCAAACGATGCCGCCTTCAACGCCTGGCTGACCGACAGCACCGACGCAACCAATCGCGGTGCCGCTGAGGGCATCAATGCAATGATGCCGCTGGTGGCGATCCTTGCTGTGTTCGGCGGCTTTATGGCGTTTGATCTTGACGCACCCGAGAGCTGGACGTATATTTTTGCCATAATCGGCGGAGTTGTGCTGGTGGTTGGCGTTATCGGCTGCTTTATTATCAAGGAGCCTGCCCTCGTGCCGAGCAAGGACGGCTATCTGCGCACCGTAGTCCACGGCTTTTTGCCCTCCACCGTCCGCCAAAATCCCATGCTTTACCTTTATTTCATTGTTTTTATTCTGTTCAACATTTCCATTCAGATATTTATGCCCTACCTCATCATTTACTACGAGGTGTCGCTGGGTATGACGAATTACGTCTTTATCATGGCGCCCGCCATCGTGCTGGCGTCGGTAGTGACCGCCTTCTGGGGCAATGTCTACGACAAAAAAGGTTTTTCTCCTTCGGCGTGGTGCAGTCTTATCTGGCTTATTCTGGGCTACGTACTGCTGTACTTTTTCCGTTCCACCGTCTTTGTTTTCATCGGGTCGCTGTTTATGATGTGCGGATACCTTGCGGGAATGGCTGTGTTCGGGGCAAAAATACGCGACCTGACCCCTGCGGGCAAGGCAGGTATGTTTCAGGGCGTGCGCATTTTCTCTCAGGTGCTTATCCCGGGCGTGGTAGGTCCATTTATCGGCAAGACGGTGCTGTCAGGTGCCGAAATGCTGACGGGCAACGACGGCACCCAGTCCTTTATCCCCAATCACAACATTTTCGCCGCCGCGCTGGCAGTGGCGGTGGTGCTGGCAGTTCTGCTGTTTATTTTCAATAAGCTTGCAAATAGATTTAAAAATTAAAGGAGTTAAAATATGTACCAACTTATGCTTGACACCGCCAATCTTGCCGAGATAAAGGCGGGTATAAAAACGCTTCCCGTGTCGGGAGTCACTACCAACCCCACAATCCTGCGCCGCGAGGGCGATATTGACGTTTACTCACACCTCTCTGCCATCAAAGAAATGTGCGGCGCGGCGCGCTCGTTGCATGTTCAGGTGGTCAGCACCGACACAGAGGGCATAATAAAAGAAGCTCGCCACATCCGCGAGCGTCTGGGCAAGGATATTTATATAAAGATTCCCGCCACCGAGCAGGGGCTTGCCGCTATGAAGGTGCTGTCCGCCGAGGGTGTGAGCATAACCGCTACCGCCATATATTCCACATGGCAGGCAATGCTGGCGGTTATGTCGGGCGCGAAATACACAGCTATTTTCTATAACCGTATGCAGAACAACTGCATCGATCCCTGCCGCGTTATAAGCGAACTACGCGACTTTATCGACGGCTCGGGCGCTGACACCAAAATTCTCGCCGCCAGCTTCAAGAACGTGTCTCAGGTCACAGACGCCTTTGCCGCAGGCGCACACAGCGCAACGGTAGACCCCGGCGTTATAAAGACGGGACTTTCAATGTCAAGCGTCAAAGACGCCGTCGCCGCCTTTACCAAGGATTTTTCCGACCTGCACGGTGATGGAAAGACTATGATAGATCTGTAAAATAAACATTTTTAGAAAAGCTATAAATATATATTCAAAATTATCACCTAAAAATTGTAGGGACCGACGTCCTCGGCGGTCCGCAAACGTGGAATTTTACCAAACTCTATGTTTACGGACCGACGAGGACGCCGGTCCCTACAAGTATATGCAATTTTTATTTATTCTTCATCAGATCTCTGATCTCAGCCAGCAGCTTTGCCTGCTCGAGAATAGATGCGTCAAGAGCAGCCTGCTTCTCGGCAGCCAGCTTTGCAGCCTCAGCCGCAGCAGCCTTTTCTGCCTCTGCCTTTGCCTTTGCCGCCTCTGCCTTTGCAGCTTCTTCTTCCAGCTTCTTGTGATCAAGGGCTTTTCTGATCTTTGTAATAATGCGAACCATCAAAAATACGCAGATCGCGATGATCAGGAAGTCGATTATGGTCTGAAGCCATGTGCCCCAAAGAATTGCTACCTCAGGGGTTTTAACCGCGCCGGCTTCATCAAGCACTGCGGGAGTAATAACAGTCTTGATAGAGTCAAGTCCGCCCTTTTTCATAAATATGTTGACTGCGGGATTGATAATGTTGTTTACAAGTCCTGTGACGATCTTGCTGAACGCGCCGCCGACTACAACACCGACTGCCATATCAACTACGTTACCGCGGGTGATAAATGCTTTGAAATCCTTAAAAAATGTGCTCTTTTTTCTTTCTTTCTTTTGCTTTGCCATTTTGAAGATCTCCTTTTTTATTTTGTTACTGACATTTTACCACATATTCCGCCATATATCAAGATGTTTTGACACAAAAATTTTTTACATCTCGGGCAGACCCGCAAAGCCTCTTGCCAGGTCCTCGTCGGTAGGAACATAATCCGACATAACGCCGTTATTGAATTTTTCATACGCCACCATGTCGAAGTAACCCGTACCCGTCAGACCGAACAAAATGGTCTTTTGCTCACCCGTCTCACGGCACTTGATCGCCTCGTCGATGGCAACGCGGATAGCGTGAGAGCTTTCGGGCGCGGGCAGTATACCCTCGATCTGCGCAAAATACTTTGCTGCCTCGAACACCTCTGTCTGCTTGACGCTTGTAGCCTCCATGAGACCGTCGGCATAAAGCTGGGACAGTATGGGGTTCATGCCGTGATAGCGCAGACCGCCGGAGTGGTTGGGCGCGGGAATAAAGTTGCTTCCCAGCGTGCACATCTTTGCCAGCGGGCAAACCATACCCGTATCACAGTAGTCGTACGCGAATTTACCTCTGGTAAAGGAGGGGCAGGACGCAGGCTCAACGGCAATAAAACGGTAGTCTGCCTCACCACGCAGCTTTTCGCCCATAAAGGGCGCGATAAGACCGCCAAGATTTGAGCCGCCGCCGGCACAGCCGATAATAATGTCGGGCTTGACGCCGTATTTATCAAGCGCCGTCTTTGCCTCAACGCCGATGACAGACTGATGTAGCATTACGGGGTTGAGCACGCTGCCCAGCACGTATCTGTAGCCGGGGGTGGAGGTAGCCACCTCCACAGCCTCGGAGATCGCGCAACCCAGCGAGCCGCCCGTGCCGGGATGCTTGCGAAGTATCTCGCGACCGATCTCGGTAGTCTCGGAGGGAGAGGGGGTAACGTCGGCGCCGTAGGTTCTCATGACCTCGCGGCGGTGGGGCTTTTGCTCGTAGGACACCTTAACCATAAACACCTTGCAGTCAAGGTCGAAGTAAGAGCACGCCATAGAAAGCGCGGTTCCCCACTGACCTGCACCCGTCTCGGTGGTGACACCCTTGAGCCCCTGCTTTTTCGCGTAGTAAGCCTGCGCTACGGCAGAGTTCAGCTTATGTGAGCCCGAGGTATTGTTGCCCTCGAACTTATAGTAAATGTGGGCGGGGGTGCCCAGCTTCTGCTCCAGGCAGTAAGCGCGGACCAGCGGCGCGGGACGGTACATTTTATAAAAGTTGCGGATATCCTCGGGAATGGGGATAAGCGCGTCGGTATCGTTAAGCTCCTGAGCTACCAGCTCGTCGCAAAAGACCACGCGCAGCTCATCTGCTGTCATAGGCTGTCTTGTTTCGGCGTTGAGCAGCGGCGCGGGCTTGTTTTTCATGTCCGCGCGGACATTGTACCAATACTTCGGTATCTCGTTTTCGCTCAGATAAATTTTGTAGGGGATGTTGCTTGTTGCCATAATTTTTTGCTCCTTTTGACGTCGGGCGGGAGAAAACAAAAAATCCCGTCCCGTGAAATTATGCCGGGACAGGAAATATCCTGCGGTGCCACCCTGCTTGACGTTTTAAACGTCCGCTTTGCGCATACGAAAATATGCAGACTCTTTGTAACGGAGCGTCTCCTCCGTCTCGCTTACTCGAAACGCTTGCGCACCCTTTCGGCTCGCCCTCGAAAGTCCATTCAAATCGGGGAATCCGTGCCGCACTCACACCCTCGGCGGCTCTCTGCATCGGTTCTTTCCGTTCTACTTGCTCTTTCTCAACGGTTTGACAGTATTTTAGCACATTAATACGCTTTTGTCAAGTAATTTGTAGCATAAATTTGCGCTGAGGTAATTTTTATGCCTTGACTTTTATGCAATGTTATATTATAATGAAATATAATAAATCTTTTTAAATAAACTATGGAGGCTTACTATGTTAAAAAAACAACTACTCAAGATGTGTATAGCGTCGCTGTTGCTGGTCACAATGCTCACGAGTGTGTGCGCCTGTGCGACACTGGCACCTCCCCAGAAAAACCTTAAAAGCGCATATAAAACGTCCGTTGATCAGGCTGTTGAAAAATTAGACGTTTTTTATGACAAGCAGGATGCATATGACCTTGAAAATATATCCATCGATTGCAACCTTGACGTTGAGCTTTCAAGCTCATTGCTCAATCTGCTCAATTCCACGACCGACCAGGATTGGTCCTGGATCAACGACGTTGATATACAGCTGAGCGAGAACTCAAAAGACAAAAAAATTGCCGTTGACGCAGCGCTCAAGTTCAAAGACAAGCAGCTTATCGCGATCAATACCGTTGCCGATATCGCAAGCGGCAACTATTTCCTCGCAGTTCCGCTGCTTACAAGCAAATATCTGGACATAGATACTAAGGAAATGATGGATCTGGATGTATCCTGGATGTCTCAGGACATGAATCCCTTTAAGATATTGCCCGAACAGCAGGTACTTGAAAAGCTGATATACAAATATTTTGACATCGTTATGGAAGGAATCGACGATGTTGAAAAATCCGAAGCAACACTTACTGCCAACAATGTTTCCGAGAAGTGCTCCTCCTATGATGTCACACTGACACAGCTTGACATTGTAAACATTGTGCTGGATGTTGTAACCGCCGCCAAAGAAGACAAAGATATCAAGAACATAATATATTCCGCCGTTGAATACATCAATGAGGTCGGAACTGCCTTAGAAAGCGGTTATTCCCCCGAGTCCCCCGTCGAGATATATGCGGAGTTCGTTGAAGGCTGCAACGATTTTATTGAGGACACCAATGAGTCTATCAGTGACGGAGACATTGAAGATATTCCCGCAATGGAGATACAGAACTATGTAAATTCCAAGAATGAAATTATCGGTATCGATGTATATCTTATCAGTGATTCCGAATCTATTCATATCTTCGCAGGCAAAGCAGACGACGGCGAAAACATCGGCACTGAGCTCTTTTTTGATAATTACAACGGTCAGAAGCTTTTTGAGCTGCTCGGTACGTCCGAGAAAAACAAGGATCTGCTCTCCGGCACATATGAATTTATAGCTGAGGATGAATCCCTGCTGTTCATCGACATTGAAGACCTGAACACAAAGCTGCTTGATCAAGGCTATCTCAACGGCAGTATCATACTGTCTCCTTCAAGCGATCTTATCGATATGGTTGAGGACGAAGTGGACGTGGACGCCGCGGCGGCAGGCCTTGCGCTGTCATCCATTTCGCTCAAGCTTGATTTTGAGCAGGAGAATGATAATAACTTCAAATTGGCAATGCACATCATGAGCGGCCGCAACGCTTACGCATCCGTAACCCTTGATACCGCTATCGCCAAGGGCAAGAGCATCAGTCTTCCCAAGGATTCTACCGAAGACACAGAAGAATGGGTTGCCGATTTTGATTTCAACTCACTGCTTGACGTAGTCAATGAAAGCGAGCTGCCCGATTTCATCGTCGAGCTGGTAGAGACCTACGTTATGCTTCTGCAGTGGTCGTAAGCTTAACAACACCATAATCTGACCGCACACATTTGCACTAATTACCGTATGCCCGAACTTGTCGCACAACAAATTCGGGCATACCTTTACGAATGGAGCAATTATGAAGTTTGAAATAAGATCGATGCGCAAAAGCTATGGCAAAAAAACGCCGCTGACCGACGTGAGCTTTGACGTGCAAAGCGGAAAGTGCGTAGCAATACTTGGCAAAAACGGCAGCGGCAAATCCACTCTGCTGTCCATACTTGCGGGCATTCAACGGTGTGACGGCGGCGAGTTTACGCTGGACGGAGACAGCCTTTTGCGGGACAAAAAATTGCACAGCAAAAGCGTAGGCTATGTTCCCCAGGGCACTCCGCTGCTGGACGAGCTGAGTGCTCGCGACAACCTGCTTTTGTGGTACGACAAAAAGTCACTGAAAGCCGAGCTTGAGAACGGCGTTCTTAAAATGCTGGGCATTGATGAGTTTATAAACGTGCCTGTAAACAAAATGTCGGGCGGTATGAAAAAGCGGCTTTCCATTGGCTGTTCGGTGGCAAAAAAACCGCCGCTTCTGCTGCTTGACGAGCCCTGCGCCGCTCTTGACCTTGTCTGCAAGCAAAGTATTCTGGACTATATGACAGAATTCAAGTCCCGCGGCGGCGCGCTTATACTGACCACCCACGATGAAAGCGACCTTTCTGTCTGCGACAGCATATACATTCTCAAAAACGGCACACTCACCCCCTACCAATACGACGGCGATATAAGCCGTCTCGCACGGGAGCTGTAATGAAAAAAGTTTTGACTTACGCGCGCCTGCAATTGCGGCGCATGGCAAGATACGCGCCGTTTGTTATAGCGATAACTCTGCTCATCTGCACCTGCCTCGGCGTGGCTTTGTATGCATTGATACAGGGCAATGACCAAGGTGAGCAAAACACAAAATTTGCCGTGGGCATCGTAGGCGAATTTGAAAATGATATGCTGGGGCTCGGTATATCGGCAATTAAATCCATGGACTCCTCTCAATATAACCTCGATATTCTGGAGCTTGACGAAAAAACTGCCGCCGAAATGCTGCGCCGCCGTCAGATAATCGGCTATGCGGTCATTCCCGATGGCTTTGTGGACGAGGCAATGAGCGGCAACGTGGGACATATTGATTTCGTGACAAATCAGTACGGCATCGACCTTGTCACCATGTTCAAGCAAGAGCTGCTTGACATGATCTCCCGAATACTGGTGGAGTCGCAAAACGGCACCTATGCTATGCAGGATATAATTCTTGAAAATAAAGTGGACGTTTCAAAATATATGCACCACACAAACACGCTTATGGCAAGCTATGTCTCCATGATACTTTCGCGCTCCTCGGCACTTGATTGCCGCGTGATCGGCGTATCGGATGAGCTGTCATTCGGCGGATATATGTTTTCGGGGATATCGGTACTGCTTATGCTGCTTTGCGGTATAACCTGCTGTCCTCTGTTCATCAAGCGAGACATGGCACTTCCAAAGCTGTTGGGAGCCAATCGCTGCCACGCGCTGTCACAGATCGCAGGTGAGTACAGCGCGTATCTGTGCCTGACAGTACTCAATATGCTGCCGCTGACGTTGCTTCTCATGCTGTTCTCGGGCGGTGCCGCGACCTTGATACCCGAACTTGACGGCATGGGTGTGGGCGGCGCTGTGCTGATATTTGTTAAATTCATACCCGCCGTGCTTGCGGTGACCGCGTTACAGTTTTTGCTGTACGAGCTGACCGACTCGGTGGTAAGCGGCGTGCTTTTGCAGTTTATCTGCGCCATCGGCCTTTCATATATTTCGGGCTGCTTTTATCCCATCAGCTTTTTCCCGAAGAGCATACAACTGCTGTCCGGCATCACGCCCTCGGGCATCGCGCGCAGCTATCTGTCCGCGCTTATTGCGGACGGCGACTGTCGGGTCGAGCTTGCGGCTCTTGTGGCATACACGGCGATCCTGCTGGGACTTGCGGCACTGGCGCGACACCGCCGCATAAAAAACGCGTAAAGGAGGCAATATGGATAAATTTATAACTTGCCTTCACCGTTTCTGGATATTGACAAAGCGGCTTTTGCGCAAGCCCGGCTTTGTGGCGATACTTGTTATGGTGCCGCTGCTTGTAGTTGCAATGGGCATTGTCGGCAAAAGCTCGGACAGCGGCATAGTCACGGTCGCGCTTGCCATGCAGGATGCCGAGGACGAGACCGCCTGCGCCGTCGTTGACGACCTGACGAGAAACAGCCGTCTTATAAGCTTTGTGCAGTGCGACACGCCTGCCGCGGCACACATGCTCGTAGAGCAGGGCGATGCGGACGCGGCGTGGATATTCCCCGCGGACATGAGCCACAAAATACAGAAATTCGTCCAACACTCGCATCACAACAACGCCTTTGTTGCCGTGGTACAGCGTGAGGACAACGTAATGCTGCGCCTGTCCCACGAAAAGCTGAACGCTGTGCTGTATCCGCACCTGTCGCGGGCGCTGTACAAGGATTATGCCGTGTCGCATCTGACACTGGGCGAGCTTAGCGACGCACAGCTTGACGAATATTACACTGCCGTCAACGCCGACGGCGCCGATGTTTTCAGGCTTGTTTACGCCGCCTCCGAGCAGGTGGCAAACGACGCTGAGACAAATTATCTTTTGGCACCCATAAGAGGTCTGCTTGCAATAATGATAACACTGGGCGGCTTCGCCGTGGCAATGTTTTATATGCAGGATGAATCTCACGGCACATTTGACCGCCTGCCTGCCAACCGACGCTTTGTTTTCTCGCTAAGTTATCACGCGGCGGCAGTGGTTTGCGTCGCCCTTGCCGCGCTTTTGGCGCTTATTATAGCGGGCCTTTCAGTCTCGTTTGTCCGCGAGGTAGCGGCAATGGCGTTGTACTGCGTCATCACGGTGGGATTTTGCGTGGCAGTGCGCCTGCTGTGCCGCGACATCAGACTGCTTGGCGCGCTGATGCCCGCCTTGGCGGTGGCTATGATAGTGGTCTGCCCCGTCTTTCTTAACATCCCCGTGCCGATAGTAGGCTATCTCCTGCCGCCGTATTATTATCTGAACGCCATATACGACCCGCTCTGGTTGCTTTATATGGTCATTTACGCGGCGGTCATATATGCGTTTGACTACGCGTTGTTCAGGATCAGGGCAAAATAAAAATAAGGGACGAAATCGTCCCTTGTTTTTATATACCATCATCCTGTCTTATCTCGGGTGACAGCAGCTTGAAGGCGTTGCCGTGAAAATCGATAAGTCCCTCGCGGCGCATTTTGCCAAGCTCTCTCGACAGCGCGCTGCGGTCGGTGCCCAGATAAAACGCCATATCCTCCCTGTCAAATGGCAATATGAAGCTGTCCGCGCCTGCCGCGGCGGCGTGCTGGGACAGCAGCGCATTGATCTTTGCCCGAATGGTCAGCTGGGAGAGTATCTGTATGCGGTCATTCATCGCCAACGCGCGGGCGGCAAGCATTTTCGTAAATCGGCAAGACAGCTCTGCCGTGTCGGGATTTGCCAGCGCGGACGGCGAGCTGATGCGCGCGGGATACAGCCACATAATGCGACAGTCGGTAACCGCCACACTGTAAACGGGCGACGGCCTGCCAAGATACGCCAGCGACTCACCGAACGTGTCGCCCGCGCTCACGTTTGCCATTATCATGTGGTGGCCGTGGCGGTCATCACGCAAAACCTGCACATGCCCCTCCAGCACAAAACCGAAGGCGGGCATGATCGCGGCAACCGAGTGTATAAATTCCCCTTTTTCGTAGCGTTGCTCCCGCGCCTCAAGCAGCTCCAACGCACGAATAAGCGCAGCATCATCCATATCCGCAAACATGCGGCAACGGCGAATAATTTTTTTGTTCATACGCGCCCCCAAAAATATCAATATATATAATTATAGCACAAATGCGTTGCAATAGCAACGCATTTGTGCTATTTTTTATGAACTGCCCTCCCCTTTGGGGAGGGTGTCAGCCGAATGGCTGACGGGAGAGGTTTTATATAAAATTTATTACCTCTTCCGTCTTGAGCTGATGATTTGCCTCAGCAAATCATATATTCGCTCCGCGAACAGCTCAATCCACCTTCCCCATAGGGGAAGGCATTGTTACAGTACATCCTTAATGGGTCTTGTCTTATACTTGCCGCGGGTGAAGTCGGGAACCGCCTGAAGCGCGCCGCCCTCGGCTATGGACTTTTCGCTGAGATAGGTAATGCAGAACCACGCCGCCATATCGTAAACATCGATGGGCATCTCGCTACCCTCGCGCAGAGCCTTAATAAACGCGCGGAACTCAACGCCGTCCATGCCACCGTGACCCGACTTTTTGCCCTCCTCGCTCATCTGCTTCCAGGATTCGGGCAGATACTTTTCCTCGTACTCCGTGGCGTTGTTCTGATACGTCAGGTAGTTGCGCTGAGTGTCAAACCACTCCTCCATACCGTCGAAATACACGATGTGGTTGCCCATTTCGTACATTCCGCGCGTGCCGCGAACGGTAAACTCACGGTTATAAAAGCGAGGCAGTGACGCGTCAAGGCGCAACGTTATAGTCTCGCCATTCTCACAGGAGATCAGTGTTGTGACAATATCGCCCTGCTTGATCTCCTCACCGATGCGGTTGGGGTTTATTGTGTCGCGGTTGCGGTCAACGTAATCCTGAAATCCTCTTGACTTACTTGCCATAGACACCAGCGACACCATTCTGTTGCCGCGGTTGATGCCCAGCAGCTTGGCAATGGGGCCCAGCTCGTGGGTAGGATAGTTTTCGCAGTTGTGGTCGCGGTAAAACGCAAGGCGGTAGTGTCTGTTCTCCTCACTGCTGAGTATTTCCCGACGCAGGTCGTGAGCGTAAGAGCCGGCACAGTGTACGATCTCGCCGAAAAGTCCTGCCCGCGCCATAGCCGTAGCCAACAGCTCATGCTTGTTGAAGCAGCAGTTTTCCATAAGCATAATGCGGGTGCCCGTGCGCTCGTATGTATCCACAAGATCCCAACAGTCCTGCTCGGAATAGGCGCCGCATACCTCAACAGCGGGTACGATCCCCTGCTCCATGCACCAGATCGCCATGGGAATGTGGGTGTCCCAACCGGTGGAGATAAGTGCCGCATCCGGCTTTGCCTCGGTCAGCATTGCCTGCCAGTCGGTGTTGCAGACAGGGGTATTTTCGCTGTTTTCGGCAACATAAGCGCGTGCGCGCTCAATTCTGTCGTCGTAAACGTCGCAAAGACCTACAATGTCAACGCCCTCGATAGGCATGATAGCCTTTCTCATAAGGCTGTAGCCGCGGTTGCCCAGACCGACTATCGCAAATCTTACTCTTTCCATTTTTTATTCCTCCGTCAGAAATTTAAAATTCCAAGATGCTCAAGAAGTATTTTAAGGCCCAGCAGTATCAGGATAATGCCGCCCAGTATGGACGCCTTATCCTTAAGCTTTGTGCCGAATTTGTTGCCGATAAAAACGCCGCCGATGCACATCAGAAACGTAACAACACCGATAAACGTGATGTTGAGCCAGATATTGTCACCGCTCATGGCAAGCGCGATGCCTGCCGCCGCCGCGTCGATGCTGGTGGCGATTGCCATGACGAAAATTTCTTTAATGCTGAAGGGCTTGCCACACTCGCAAGCATCATCGTCACCGCCGCGAATGACATCAAATATCATTTTGCCACCTATAAATGCCAACAAGACAAATGCTATCCAGTGGTCAATGCTCTCTATATACACCGCAAAGCTGTTTGCAAGCAGATAACCCAACAGCGGCATAAGCGCCTGAAAGCCGCCGAAGAACAGCGCGATTATAAGCGCCTGCTTGATGTTGACCCGTTTCATGCAAAGTCCCTTGCATATAGACACTGCAAACGCGTCCATCGAAAGACCCAGACCCAAAAGAAACGCCGCTGCCATTACCGCCATAAAACAAATATCCTCCGAAAATCATAAAAAAAGCAAGACCCGCGCATGAGTACACTTCACCCCTACGCATGAGTCTTGTTAATTAAGGCAAACCAGGCTATGTGCCAGTATGTTGATTTGCCGCACATTTCTATGCTAACTACTCCCTCATGAGCAAATTTATTATATCAGTTTCGCGGAGTATTGTCAAGAGTCTGCCTTGTATAAGCTGTACAAATTGTAAAAATTATTTTGACAGTCGGTAAACAAACGTCCAAAAATGTTGACTTATATTATTGAGGCTGTATAAAACCAAAATATTAATTGACAGCGCACCGCGATCTGCCTGTAATACACTAAGGGCGCACCCTATATAACCGAACATCTCGGTCATGGGCGCGCCCATATGTTTTTTATTTAGCAGGCTTCATCTCCGAGCTTGCGTTGAGAACCAGCGTGCTGTAAAGGAACAGAACGTCTGCGTTTTCAAAGTTTACGCCGGGAAGAAGGAAGTTAGGAATTTGATAACGGGTATCAATTACAGTGATCTTTGCGTAATCGTCTATCATCAACGGAATAATGCTGCGTCCGTAGGAGTCACGGAAGACGACCAGCTCTTTGTCCGTCTTTGCGTTAGGATTCTCAATAACGAGCTTTGATATCTCACCGCCAAGGAACATATCGTAAGCGTCCTTGCCGTGCGCTCTCTCCATATCATAGATATAGCCGGGTCTGCCCTTTTCAGCGTCGAACACGGTGACGTTTGCCATATTATCGTTGGTGTAATAGGTGATGGTCTCAGCAGGCAGCGGCTTGGGAGCACGACCCGCGTAGACACCGTAGAAGGGTACGTCGAGTGTATTCTTGGTATACGCGTTATCAGCGTAAGTGCCGCCCATACCCTCGATCAACAGCTTTGCAACGTCAAGCAGATGCTCCTGATTCCAGTGTGTATCAGACGCATAGAAATACTCTGCCTTGAGGCTGTCCTTGATGTTGATGTACTCCGCAAAGTCAACCTTTGAGAGCACCTTTTCGATAAATTCATCATAATCCATGGACGGATAGCCGTTTTCTTCGGACAGCCAGCAGCCCTTGTCGGGGATAATGGAGATGTAAACATTTGCACCCTCTTTATCCTTGATGTATTTATCGTAAACAGACGTAATGCAGTCAGCGGCGTGCTGGATGGAGCCCTCATCTATAGTCTCCTGCATCTCGCCCGCGATACCGTCAACTACGTAAACGCCGTCCTTATCCTTCTGCAAAAAGATGTTGGAGCCTACCCACGACTTTAAATTGCGGAAGAACTCGCGGAAGGGAAAGTTATCGGGGGTGTAATTGTCGTCAAACTGCTTCATGAAGCTGTTAGCGTATTCATTGCCATCCTTCATGATGGTTTCCATATTGATTGCGGGCAGCTTTGAAGGCTCGCGGCGCTCGCTGTCAAGAAACTCGGGCTTGGGAAGAACGAGGAAAAGTACCAAGAAGCCAAATACTATGACCGCCATTGTAGCACATACGACGATATTTTTAATTTTTGTATTCATTTTACTTTACCTCCTATCAGAATCTGAAGTATAAGAAGGGATTGGAGGAGGAGTCAACCAGGAACGCGGTGACTACCACCAACAGACCAACCAATACTACGGGTTCAACAATATTGCACACCTTGCCCAGCTTTTTGGACTCGGAGAACTTGGTTGCAAGCTTTTTCACCAGCGGAGTTGCGCCCACAAGGGCTGCGATGAGCAGAACCGCATAGCTGCGCAGATAGTAGAATGTCTCAGCAGATGCGAAAGGTATTCCGCCCGCACCGAACAGACCGCCGATATATGTCATAGACTCGCCAAGCGTTGGGATCTGGAACACTATAAAGCTGGTGATGACCGCAAGCAGAATGTAGATACGGCTGAGCACGTGGCTCTTGTTGAGGTACTTGAGCAGCCAGAACTTCTCGATAACCAGCAGGATACCGAAAAACAGACCCCAGATGATAAAGTTCCAAGCCGCGCCGTGCCAGAAGCCGGTAAACATCCAGACCGCAAAAATATTAAGCAGCCAACGCCACTTGGGAACACGGTTGCCGCCGAGGGGGATGTAGAGATAGTCGCGGAACCAGGAGCCCAGCGACATATGCCAACGGCGCCAGAACTCGGTTGCGCTGCGGGAAATAAAGGGATAGTTGAAGTTCTCCAGGAAGTGGAATCCAAATACTTTACCAAGACCGATAGCCATATCGGAATAGCCCGAGAAGTCGAAATAAATATACAGCGCGATGGAAATACCGTACATCCAGTAAAGAAGCACTGTTTTCTCATCGGTCGCGTAAATGATCTCACTCAGATCATACATGGAGTTTGCAATAAGAACCTTTTTGGCAAGACCCATGATAAAGCGGCGCGCACCCTCGCCTGCCATAGTAAAGCTATGTGTACGTGTCTCAAGCTCACGGGCAACAGCTGCATAACGCACGATGGGGCCTGCGATAAGCTGGGGAAACATTGCAACGTATGCCGCAAGATTTATAGGATTCTTCTGCGCCTTTTCACCGCGATAAACGTCTACAACGTAGCTGATTATCTGGAAGGTATAGAAGCTGATGCCGATAGGGAGTGCGATCCTGAGCAGGGGGATAGAAAGTCCGGTGATCTTATTGAAGTTATCAATAAAGAAGTCTGTATACTTGAAGTACAGCATAAAGGATATGATACACGCCACCGCTAAGCCCACAAACAGCTTTGCGATCTTTTTTGCGCGGAATTTTTCGATCAGCAGACCGAAAACGTATCCGAGAGCTATGGCAAGCACCATAAGCAGTGCGTACTTAACACCGCCCCAAGCGTAGAAAAACAGGCTGAATATAAGCAGGACTGTGTTCTTAAGCTTATACGGAACTGCGAAATACAGCGCGATTATCGCAGGAATAAAGAAATATAGAAAGGATATACTTGAAAAAAGCATTGTATTCTCCTCGTCTGTCTTTTATTTTGGGGTTGTCACCGCGGCGGTAACAACCCCATATGTTTTGTATTTTACGTCAATTACTGAGCGAAGCTGTGCTCAACAACAATGCTTGCGCCCTCAACGGAAGTAGCGAAGCTCTGAGCAACGGGATCAACGATACCGCCGAACTCAACAACGCCCCAAACTACGATGATGCAGTTGCCGGGAGCCTTAGCGATAACCAGCTTCTCGGGAGAGCCGCAGATCCACTGACGGGCAAGGATGTTATCCTTGAGCGCGGTGATCATAGCATCAACATCAGTGCCATCGGTGAACTGGATGGTATAGCAGTTGAAGGTGTTAGCGTTCATCATGTTGAACATGGAAGCTGCGGATGCGATCTTATCTGCATTTGCTGCGGGGAAGCCAAGGTTAGCATTGTAGTCCTCGTTTTCCAGTGCAACAAAAGCTGCGGGACCTTCGGGATTGGTGGTTTCAAAGTTGTTTACGTTACCGCCGCAAACATAAAGCTTGGTTTCTTCGGTTGCAGCTGCATTATACTTTTCGAAAATGATCTCGAGCAGCTCGAGTGCATTGCTGTAAGCAAGCTCGGGAGCAGCAGTGGTGGTGTCAGCAGCAGTGGTGTCTGCAGGAGTGGTAACTGCATCGTTATTGCCTGCAGTGGTTGTGGTGTCGTCAGCGTTGTCGTTGTTGTTGCCGCAAGCAACAAAGCTCATGGTGAGCATAAGAAGTGCGATCGTGAGTGCAAGAAGTTTCTTCATTTTGGGTTTTCTCCTTAAAAATATGTTTAATTTTTTATTTTTCTATATTGACGTACCATAGCCCGGACGCCTCGTCCTGCCGGAGTACGATATTATAGCCTCGGTCAGTGGTTATTATACACTGTGTAGTATCGGGCGGGAGCGTTATGCACATGGACACAGCGCCCTTGACTGTGTATTGCTCGCCGGAGTAGACGGTGTTCCCTGCCTCGTCCAGCACCTCCATACTGCCGTTTTGGAGCGTCAGCGTGGTGGATTTGTCAAATTCAAGCTCAAGCGGTAAGGACACCGCAGTGATAGAAATGGGATCGACGGAATGTGTGAAGGAGCGCGGCATAAACTCGGTTATGGTGCGGGGCGCGTCTGTAATGCTCTCGCCGTAAAGGCGAACATCGTCACCGCCCACTCTCGTGGCGATCACGATAGCGATCATTACCGCAACGCAAGCCGCAATACTGCCCCAGCGAGTGATGTGCCGAACAAAATTCGGTCTGAGCACCTTCGCCTGTCTTACGGGCATCTCGTTTGCCTGCTCAATCAGCTCATCGTCAATGTTTGTCATGGCGCGAGCCAAAAGTTCGTTTTTCATATTGTTGCCTTCTTATATCAGATGTTAATGCCGTTGTCCGCAAGATAGGCGCGCAGTGCCAATCTCGTGCGGTGCAGCATTGATTTTGCTCGGGACTCGCTCATACCGAAGCGGTCACAAATATCGGCTATGGAATCGCTGTAAAAGTAGCGGCGGACAAAGACCTGCTGTGTTTCCTTTGATTGCGTATAAAGAAACTCGCTTATGATCTTGCCCAGTGACTCGGCGTCCTGCTCTTGCGAAAACGTGTCCGCAATGCAGTCGTCAAGCTCGTCCAGCGACAGCGCAAACTCGCCCCCGCCGCGCCGTGCCGCATTGTTTGACTTGTAGCGGTTAAGCGACAGGTTTCGGGTCAGTCTGCCAAGGTAAGCCGAAAGCTTTGAGGGGCGTGTGGGCGGAATGGAGTTCCAGGCGGCGAGATACGTATCGTTGACACATTCCTCGCTGTCTTCATGACTGCCAAGGATATTCATTGCTATCTGCATACAGTAGCCGTTGTATTTTTCCGAGGTGGCGGCGATAGCGCGCTCATCGCGGGCAAAATACAGCTCTATGATATTCTCGTCTTGCATTGCTCCTCCGTTCTGCCGAAGTGCCCTACACCAATATAGACAACTTTTTTTGGCTCGGGTTGCACGGCTGATAAAAATTTTTTAAAAATTTTTGAAAAAATTTTCTCACTCTTTTTATTATAGCATTATTGATCGCAAAATACAATACATTTTGTCATATTGGCAATTAAAAAAGAAGCCGCGTCATTGACTCGGCTTCTTAGCATAAAATAATTATTTTTTAATATTACCGTCAGAGCAATATACCGTATAAAGCTCAATGCCTGCATCCCAATCCTGCATTTTCGCGATAGCATTCCACTGGGACTTGGTACCGCCGAATGTAATGCGCGCCATGCCGTTGCAGTTAAGGAACGCCTCCGCGCCGAACATCTGCATTCCGGAGGGAATAGTAATATTGGAAAGCTCGTAGCAGTGTGCGAACATACCCTTGGACAGACGTGTAGCACCCGAGCGCACGGTAACCGAACGCAGTGCCGAGCAGTGCGCAAACGCATATTCGCCCCATTGTGTAACAAACGCGGGAATTATCATGGTTGTAATTCCTGTGCAGCCGAAGAATGCCTCGTCTCCCACTCTTGTCACGCTGTCGGGAATGGTGATGGAATTAATGCTCTTGCAGTTCTTGAAGGCTCTCGCGCCCAACTTGCGGACACCGTTGTGCAAACGCATATTGGTCAGTTTTTCGCAATCGAGGAAGGCTTCATCGCCGATTTCCGACACTCTCTGCGGGATTACCACAGACTCAAGATTGCTACAGCCGACAAACACGCGGTCCTCTATCTCGTTAAGACCCAGCGACAGATAAATGCTTTTAAGCGAGGTGCAATTGCTGAACGCCAGCTCCTCGATAACGGATACCGTATCTGCCAGAGTAACGTTTGAAAGCTTGCTGCAATTGCGGAATGCCTCGGCACCTATACCGGTTACTCCGTTGGGAACAGCAATGCCGACAAGCGAGGTACAGCCGTAAAACGCCTGCTTTCCTATTTCCTTGACACCGTCGGGAAGCGAAATGGCACTAAGGCTTGAGCAGCCGTAAAATGCGGCCTCGCCTATGTTTCTGACACTGCCCTGCAGCGTTACACCGCTCAGCGAGGAGCAACCGTAAAACAGATTTTTCTTAATTTCGGTAACCGTACGGGGAATAACAATGGTGTTCAGTCTGTTGCAGTTATAGAATACGCCCTCACCAAGAACACCCAGTCCGTCGGGCAGTGTAACGGAAGAAAGACTTGTACAGCCGCTGAATGCATAAGACTGTATACTTTGCACATTTCTGTAAACCGTGATAGAGGTAAGAGCGCGGCAATCGCTGAAGGCATGCGGTTCGATGGTTGTCAGCGACGCAGGCAGATCTACCTTGGAAAGCGACGTGCAATTTGAGAACGCGCCCTCGCCGATAGTGAGCAGATCATAAGGGAGACGAAGCGATCCCAGCCTTTCGCAATTGGAGAAAGCACCCTTACCGATACGCGTGATATTCTCGGACAGCACAGGATCCTTAAGACTCTTACAATCCGCAAACGTATAGTCCGCCAGTTCTTCAATTCGGAGCGGAATAGTAACGCTGACCAACGAGCTGCATCCGCGGAATGCCGCCTCGCCAATAGTTTCAACGCTTTCAGGCACGGTAACAGATGTAATGGAAGCACATCCATCGAACGCTTGGGCACCGATATATGTAATGCCGCCGGGTATGTTGATCCTGGACAGTGCGGAGCAACCGGCAAAAAGCTTATCACCAAAGCCCTCGACCCCGCCGCCGAAGTTTACCTCAGTAAGGCTTGCGCATTCGTTGAATACACCCGCGCCCAGAGATCTGACACTGCGGGGCAGTGTAATGACAGAAAGCGACGAACAGCTTGCAAACGCATAGTCGCCTATGCTTTCCACGCCTTTGACCAGCACTACCTGCGAAATACCCGTGCACTGATAAAACGCGTATTCACCAATGCTCTTGACCTGCTCGGGAATAGAGACCGAGGTAATATCGGGTCTGCCGCGGAAGGCTTCTTTTTCTATACCTATAACAGGCTTGCCGTTATAGAACGCGGGAATGATAATGTCGGTATCCTTGCAAGTGCCGATACCCGTTACGGTGCAGGACAGCAAGGTCTCCGCGATCTCAAGTCCTTCGGAGCCGGCGTACAGCACCTCTGTTTCCAACAGATAGTTACAAACCGAGCAAACCTTTCTGCGCTCGCCGTTTTCGGTAAGTGTTGGTTGCTTGACGACTATCCATTTGCCGGCATCGTGGCCGGTAGCGGGAACATCGCGGCTCTCAACCTCGCCGCATTCGCAACGTCTGACCTCTGTACCGCCTTTATCGCAGGTGGGTGCCGGATCGCCTTCCCATTCGCCCCATACATGATCATGCGATCCGCATGATGCCATGCAAAGCAGGGCAAGACACAGCAGTAATGCTGCAATAAATATCTTTTTCATAGCAATCTCTCTTTGTAAATTTTTTTACTTGCCAAAAACTTGCTCACAGAACTCGTCGATAATACCCAGATCCCAAAGCAGACGGGACAGAATGTACTTATCGCGGATATCCTTGGTGGATTTCAGCACCATGCCGAGATTGGAATCGTCCATACCGACCTCGCTAAGGCTCTTGGGTGCCTCAAAACTGTCAAGTATCGCCTCAAATTCAGCCAAAGTAGGCAGCTCCTCGTCGATTATCTTGAGTATCTCGTCCCACTTGTCAACGATAACTTCAATTCTCTTCTTATGGTTTTCAACGTCGTATTTGTGTTCCTTTGCTTCAAGCGCGATCATAGCCTCAGCGCCCTTACCCACGAACTCAGTCAGCTGTCTGCCCCAATCCTCGAAGTCAAAGCTTGCGGCATAGTCAAGCGCCTTCTGCTTGTCGGGAACTATTTTTTTCAGTGCCTCGTAAGCCTTGATGGTATAAAGCGTACCAAGCGCGCACTGAACGCCGTGGGAGGATGTGGGAGTGCCGAACTCAAGCCCTCTCATATCCCAGATGTGGGAGAAATAATGCTCAACGCCGGCTGCGGGACGGGAAACGCCTGCATAGTCCATAGACTTACCGCAGTTGATAAGACCGTTGAACAACGCGTCCATACTGTCGGCATCACGTGTCAAAAGGCCCGGAGCACGGTCAACGCAAGCCTTCAGCGACTCGCGTGTGAACTGAGCGACCTGCTCGCAGTAATACTCGCCGTTGATAAGGTTGGAAATGCGCCACTCACATATAGCAATATACTTTGCCAGCATATCGCCAAGGCCGGCTTTCGCCATATGAACGGGAGCGCCGCTGAGAATGTCCAGGTCGCCTATAATGACCTCGGGAGCCTTTGCCTTGACGGTAACCTTAACACCGCCCAGCGCCATAGAGGAGGTAGCGGAAGCGTAGCCGTCCATATACGCGGCAGACGCTACTATTATATAAGGATGATTTGTGCGGTGAGCAAGTATCTTACTGATGTCGTTGATAACGCCCGAGCCGATAGCGATGATAATATCGCAGGATGCGTCATACGCCATAAGCAGTGAGCCCACTGCCTTTTCATCGGGCTCCAGACGGCGGTCGGGGAATATATGCTTTGCGGAGGGAATTCCCGCTTCGGCAAGAATATTTGTGATCTTGTCGCCTGCGATGGGGTATGTGTTAACGTCACCGATTATGTATGCCTTTTTGCAGTTATACATTTTTACGAAATTGGGGATCTCATTGATCGCGCCGCTTTTAATTACGCAGTTACCGAGATCTGTCTTGTGAACCTTGCCACATTCACAAACAACATTGGGATCAAATTCTATCATGAGTCTGCCTCCAAATAATTATTATTACTTATATAGTACACCAAATGAGAAAAAAAGTCAAGAATAATTTGCGGCAATCGGGGGCTTGTTATCTGATGCAAAGCAACGAAGCTCAATAGCCTTCCCCAGCGGGGAAGGGGGACCGCGTTAGCGGTGGATGAGGAGAGCATTTTTCTGTAGATAATATGTAGAAGGATAATGTTATAAAATAAAGCTATTCTACAGACATTATATCTTCGAAACGGCGATCTCCTCATCCACCCGCTTGCGGGTCGCGGAGCTTGCGCCGTGTTCCTTCCTACGCCGGAGAAGGCTGATTTAAAGTGACGCTATATACAACAAATTTTATTTTATCTATTTACAAAACAACTCTTGTATGGTAAAATAAAACTGCGACATAAACCACATATCAAGCTATAAAGGCGTGCATTTTACTATGGTAAAAATGCATGCTCCTTCTCTGCACGCTTTTATAGTGATGTGGGTTTGTGTCGCAACAATCGGAGTTGTGCGTTTTTCGTGCGCAGCTTCGGTTGCGCACTTTTTGGTACAATATAAGCACAACACAGTTCATCATTGATGGATTGAGTGTTGTGAAGTCGGATCGTAGCCATGTCGTTCTGTGTGC
>JAZNBA010000070.1:0-5927 GCA_045586785.1 Eubacteriales bacterium
CATAATTATAATAACCAGGTACTTAACCCACTCTTCTTGTATTTTTAACACTCTAATACAATAAGCTGGTATTAGAGCCAATATAATTACTGTCGCAAAACATATAATAGATTTCACTTTAGGTAATATATATATTCCTACCATTTCTAAGAACATTGCTATTACCATAAGTATTATAAGTAAAAGAAAGATATTGGCCATTTGCTCATTGGCTTGGCGTTCTTTCTTAGACATAATATCTTCTTTTTTCATATTTACCTCCACAACCCTATAAGTTTGTAAAATTACACACTCTCACGTCTTGTATTATCGGATTTTTACAGTTTTTTATTTAGGAATTTTATTTATTTTTTGATTGAATCTCGTCCTTGATATGCTGTATCTCATCACGGAGCGCGTCTATTTTGGCTATTTGTTCGGCGGGGTCGGTTATCTCATCTGTTTTTGCAGACTTGTATGTAAGTCTGCCCAGCTTTTCGTATTCCTCACAAAGTCTCAGTTTCAGTGTTTGAAGCTTTATGTGCATGGTGGCGGTGTCAGCTATCTCGCCTGTTTTGATTGCGACCTTAGATGCTACCTTGGACGCATCCGTCTTGAATTCGTTCCAGCTCGACATAATTATATCCTCCCAAAAAGTATCATTATATATTATATACCATTTTTGCGGTGTTGTAAACATTTTACGAGAAAAAATTTTATCCTGACCAAGCGGTGCTTGACAACTCATGCGTTGCAGGGTATAATTTAATTAGTAAATCATTGTCGCGGAGGCAGGCTATGGCAGGACTTAGTGAAATATCAATAAAAAAGCTTTACGGCGTGGGCGAGGTGCGCGCGGCGGCGTATGCCAAAATGGGAATATACACCGTGGAGGACCTTATTTTCTGCTTTCCCCGCGCATATGAAAATCGCGGAGATATTTGTCTGCTTGCCGAGGCGCGAGGCGATATAAAAAGTGCCGTGGTGCTGACGGTAGCCACCCAACCAAAGGGCGTGCGTGTGCGCCGCGGTATGGATCTTTTGCGCTTTCGTTGCTTTGATGACAGCGGCAGCTGTACCATTACTTTTTTCAATCAGAATTTTTTAAAGGACAAATTTCCAATAGGCTCTACCTTTCGCTTTTGGGGCAAGGTGGAGCGCGAGGGCAGAAGCTATTCCATGTCCTCACCTGCCTACGAGCCCTTTGACGAGCAAAAGCCGCTTCCGTCGCTATATCCCGTTTACCGCCTGACCGAGGGACTCAGCCAAAAGCAGATACAAAAGGATATTGCGTCAGCAATGGTGCTGGCGAACGAGCGCCTTGTGGACCATCTGCCCAACGATATACGCACAAAACATTCGCTGTGTACGCTGGCGTTTGCAGTGCGCAATATTCACGCCCCCGAGGATTACAAGTCTCTTGCCATCGCCAAGCGCAGGCTTATATTTGATGAGTTTTTCATGTTTGCGCTGGGACTTGCCACCGCCAAGAAAACACAGCGTCAAAAGGGCGCGCCCGTGTGCCTTGACAGCGATATTTCGGCACTGACCTCGCAACTTCCTTATTCATTGACTGATGCGCAGCTGCGGACGATTGGCGACATACGAGCCGATATGGCGCGGGACGTTCCCATGCGCCGCATAGTCGTGGGTGACGTTGGTTGCGGTAAGACTATATGCGCCGCGGCGGCTATGTATATAGCCGTGAAAAACGGCCGTCAGGCGGCGCTGATGGCACCCACGGAAATTCTTGCGCGTCAGCACTATGAGGATATGAAGCCGCTTTTCGAGCGGCTGGGCATTGAGTGTCAACTGCTTGTGGGCGCCACGCCCGCGGCTCAAAAGCGCAAAATAAAAGCGGCACTTGCCGCCGAGGACAGCACACGTTTGCCTGTCGTCATAGGAACCCACGCGCTGATCTCGGACGGCGTGGAGTTTTCCGCTCCGGGTATCGTGGTAACAGATGAACAGCACCGTTTCGGCGTTGCGCAGCGGGCAACGCTGGCAGAAAAGAGCAAGCTTTCTCACGTGCTGGTCATGAGCGCGACGCCTATTCCGCGCTCGCTGGCGCTGGTCATGTACGGCGACCTTGATATATCAAAGATCGATCAGATGCCTCCCGGGCGTCAACGCGTGGACACATTTGTGGTAGACGAGAGCTATCGCGCGCGGCTGGATGCTTTTATAACCAAGCAGTGCGCCGCAGGCGGACAGGTTTATATAGTTTGTCCTGCCATTGAGGAGCGTGAGTGCGAGGACAACGAAATAAGTCTTGCCGACATTACGCTGTTTGACCGTACCCCCGAAAAGCAGCCGCCGCTGAAGGCGGCAGAGGTGTACGCGCGAGATCTTTCGGCTCGTTTGCCGCAGCTTCGCGTGGGACTTATACACGGTAAGCTGTCAAGCGCCGAAAAAGAGAGCATAATGCAGACCTTCAGCGCGGGCGAGTGCGATGTGCTGGTGTCCACCACGGTAATTGAGGTTGGCGTCAACGTACCCAACGCTTGCCTTATGATAGTTGAAAACGCCGAGCGATTCGGTCTTTCCCAGCTTCACCAGCTTCGCGGACGTGTTGGACGCGGAAACCGCAAATCATATTGCGTGCTGGTATCGGATGCTGAGGGCGAGACGGCGCGGCGCCGTCTTGAGACTATGCACACCACTTATGACGGATACAGAATAGCCGAAACAGACCTGTCTATGCGCGGCCCGGGTGACTTTGTAGCAAGCAACGACGGCAGTCTGCGGCAAAGCGGCGGTGTGCGCTTCCGTCTGGCAGGGCAGTGCGACGATCCCGAGCTTATGTCGCTTGCCACCGAGGCGGCGAGAGGACTTGTGGCGCAGGATGTGACGCTCGCCGAGTATCCCGAGCTGCACCGCGCCGCGGCGGCGATGTTCAAGACCGAGGAGTCGGATATAAGTTGATTTTATTTTATATGGGGCGTTGCCCCATACCCCACAAGCCCCTTTTAGGAAAGGGGCTTGACCCCGAAAACTTTTTACCGAGAAAAATAAAAATATAAAGGAGATTCCATATGAAAAAGGTTGTTAAGCGGTTATTGCTTATATTGCTATGCGGTACGCTTGTTTTGAGCTTTTCTTCGTGCGGTGTTCGCAGGGAATATCCTGACGTATATCGTGGAAAGTGCGGCGATAATATAACGTGGCGTTTCAGCTTCAGCACGGGTGTATTGACCATAAAGGGCAAGGGCGCGATGAAAGACTATTTGGCCAAGGATAAACGCCCGTGGGATGTGCTACATTATTACGTTGAGCACATAAAAATAAGCAACGGAATTACGTACATAGGTGAGCGCTGCTTTGAGGGCTTTTCGGTGCTTGAGTCGGTGGAGATAGGTCGGGATGTGACTGCAATCGGAGCCGAGGCGTTTGACACCTGTTACAAGCTTGAGAGCGTGGAGCTGCCGCAAGGACTCAAAAGCATTGGCACAGAGGCTTTTATTGATTGTGAGTCGCTTGCCTATGTGAGCTTGCCCGAAGGACTTGAATCCATAGGCGAGAGTGCGTTCAAGGGTTGTCTGGCGCTCAAAAATGTAGATATACCAAGCAGCGTCAGCAATATAGGAAAGAGCGCTTTTGCTCATACTAACGCCGATATAACTATCACGGTGCACGAGGATAACGAAAAATACGTTGTCCGGGGCAACTGCCTTATTGATATGACTACAAAAACGCTGCTTCGCGGCGGAAACGGCAGTAGCATCCCGTCGGACCTTGGAATTGTTGCTATAGATGACTGTGCGTTTGAATACTCAAATAGCTTGCGCGAGATCACCGTGCCCGAAGGCGTGACGAGTATAGGCGATTCGGCATTCAGCGTATGCGAGTCGCTTGAGAGAGTATATCTGCCGCAAAGCCTTGTTACGATGGGAGAATACGTGTTTTCGGAGTGTACGGCTCTTTGCAGTATTGAAATACCGTCGGGCGTAAAAGTGATACCTCAATATGCGTTTAGCAAATGCACGAGCCTTGAGGCGGTGACAATGGGTGAGGGAGTTGAGATAATAGAAAAAGGGGCGTTTGAATTTTGCGAAAAGCTGTCGGGTATCAGCTTCCCCGAGAGCTTGACGCAAATAAAAAGTTATGCATTTTATCGTTGCCTGAGTCTTGACACGCTTCATATTACCAAAAATATATATCTGATTGAGGATACGTTTTACAGGACAAGTAATCTTGAAAGCATCACGGCGGATGAAGCAAACCCGGCATACCGCGCCGAGGGGAACTGCTTGATAGAAAGAGCAAGCGGCAAGCTTATTCTGGGATGCAATGCGAGCGTGATACCTGATGACGGCAGTATCAAGATAATAGGTGAAGACGCATTTTCGTATTGTGAAAATATTAAAAGCATTGTCATTCCCCACGGTGTTGTCAGTATTGAAGATGCCGCATTCGGTGTTTGCACGGCGCTTGAAAGCATTGTCATTCCGGACGGAGTAGAGACTATTGGGGATTTTGCGTTTAACGAGTGTACAGCTCTCGGCAGTATCGATATACCGGAAAGTGTAACTGAGCTGAGGTACGGAGCTTTCGGCGGATGTACTTCTCTTGAGGAGATAGTGTTGCCGTCCGGCATCAAGCAGCTTGAAAACCAAATTTTTGCAGACTGTACTTCGCTTAAAAGCGTTAAGCTGCCCGATGGACTTGAAAAAATTTTGGATACTGCATTTTCGGGTTGCTCGTCGCTGGAAAATATAGAGATACCCGACAGTGTTACTCATATAGAACGGCAGGCATTTTCGCGCTGTAGCTCGTTGAGTGAGATAGTTTTACCTGAAAGCCTCAAGGAAATAGGCACGTCAGCATTCTATTCGTGCTCGAATCTTAAGGAAATTACTATTCCGCGTAGTGTTACAAATATAGGAGGCGGAATATGTGCAGATTGCGATTTGCTTGTCAGCATAAAGGTGGAGCCGGGGAATGAGAATTATCGCGTTGTTGACAACTGCCTGATAGATATAAATACAAAAACTTTGGTTGCAGGGTGTAAAACGAGTGTCATTCCTTTCGATGGAAGTGTTGAACATATAGGTTCATCGGCATTTGAGGGCTTTTCGGGTATTGACAGCATTGTTATGCCTGATAGCGTAATTTCTATAGGCGCGTATGCGTTTAGTCGCTGTGATTCGCTTCGTGAAATAGTGATTCCCGAGAGTGTGATGAAGTTTGGCGGTTGGGGCGCATTTGAAGACTGTACGGCGCTTTTGAGTGTGGATATTCGCGCCAATGTAAGTTCATTGGAACAGAAAACATTTGAAGGTTGTACCTCACTTGAGAATGTAAAGCTTCCCGACACGTTGGAGACCGTAGATTACAGTGTGTTCAACGGATGCAGCTCGCTGCGCGAAATACAAATTCCTGAAGGTGTGACGACCATAGCCCCGTATGCTTTTTATAAATGCACGGCGCTGGAATATGTTGAGCTGCCCGAGGGACTTGAGGAGATAGACAATTTTGCGTTTTATGGGTGTTCGGCGCTGCAAAAGGTGGTATTGCCGGAAAGCATACAGACTGTGCGCGACAGCGCGTTTTCGCATTGTACATCGCTGTCCGAGATAAATATTCCGAAGCGTATGGTACGCATAGGTGTTGCCGCGTTTAAGGAGACAGCACTCAAAAAGGTGCACATTCCGCGGAGCGTCAATATTGTTGACAATCTTGCGTTTGACACTGAGGTGGAGATATATGGCGGTATAATAAGTCCTGCTCAGAGATATGCCGAAAATAACGGAAATAAGTTTCATATAATAATAGGTTAAAAAACGAGCTGACTCATCCTGATATGCACCCCAAAAGTTAGACACTTTTGGAGGTGCATATTTTTTATGGGCAAAACAGGAAGAAAAAACTAAAACTACTCGCCAGAATTCAAAATCCGTGTTATAATGGATATGCGAGAACACCGATTGAGCTACCATGAAACCGTA
>JAZNBA010000071.1:0-59418 GCA_045586785.1 Eubacteriales bacterium
GCTCCGAGGCGCGGTTTTGTTGATGAAAATTATTTTATGTATTTATCAATAGCGGCATCCCACATATGAGAATAAGATATGTTGGTTGGAAATCCGTTTTTTGCAATAATATGTGCATAGTCTTCCCATGTCGTATAATTCAAAGGGACTGTTCCTTGCGGTATGCTTTCAAAAATCAGGTTTCCTTTATACTCATGTTTTCCGTGAAATATTTGGGGAGACGCAAATAATAAATATTCACTGTCAGGTAATATTAATGTTTCGTAACTGAATTTTTCATTAAGTGGCGTTGCGGCTAAAAATATCATCTTGTTTTCATTATCCACAACGTATTCATTGGCAAGCCACACATTGTCACCAACGCAAATATCATACTCAAATGCATCAGATACATGATATAATTCGGTTACTGTAGCATCTGTCAGCATTATATATGGGCTGGTATATTTGGATATTGCCTCACTCTCTGTAGGCTCTCCGCGATGTTTATAAGCCGTTTTCTTTGATGTTTTTACTTTCATAATAACATTAGGATACGAATTGTTGGTAGAATAACTATCCATAGATTCAAAATCATTTGCATTATATAATGATATAATCTGGATCGCGTCATATCCTTCGGGGGATATTACTCTGACTTCATATCCGTGATAGATATCAAATGTATTTTCAACCGAACCGCAGGACGACAGACTAAACAAAATACATATTGCTATTAATGTACAAATAAATTTCAATTTCATATGATTTATCCCCATTTCTGAATAATATAATGTTTGTCCAGCCACGATGGTGCGGTGAATTAAAAAAAGCATAATGCGGCTTGCATTATGCGTTTACTTTTGCAACGATGTGGGCAGTCGAAGACAATAAACGCGTAATGTGTTTGTCGCCGTGGGGCTGCTGTGTAAGTATATTATAAAATACTATTTTTCAAATGTCAATGCTTTTTGCAAATTGTTGTACGAGTTTATATTTATATGAAGCCTTGTGAATTGACAAAGCAACCCTTATGTGATATACTTAAACCAACAAAAAACTGACGAAAGGATGTTCACCATGTATCTTGAGCTTATACCCGAAGCGGGCAAATTTTATAAAGTAAATATGCACTGTCACTCCAATATTTCGGACGGAACACGCTCCCCCGAGGAGATCAAGGAATTCTACAAAAGCCACGGCTACAGCGCCGTTTGTTATACCGATCACGAGGTGCTGATTTCCCACAAGGACCTGTGCGACGATGAATTTGTCGCCCTGCACGGCTTTGAGATCGCCATCAAAAAGGACGAAAAGGGGCACACCGCATTCTTTATGCCGGTCTACCACTTCAATCTTATCGCAAAGTCCCAGGACAACCTGACAATGCCGCATTATTACCGCGATAACCCCTCCTGCGCGGGCAACTCGCGTCGGTGGATAAACGAGTGCGGCGTCTGGGATGACAACGATATAATCGACCACACCGAGTATGATATAGACTGGATAAACGAGCATCTTGATGCCATCAACAAGGGCGGATTTCTGATCACATATAATCACCCCCGCTGGTCGCTTCAGGACGTACGCGACTTCGGCGGTCTGCGCCATGTCCATGCGTTTGAGCTTATCAACGGTGGTTGCGTTCGCCTTAACGACAACACCTCCTTACCTTACGACGAATATCTGCGTGAGGGCGGCCGTGCCGTTCCCGTCGGTGGCGACGACAACCACAATGTAAATACCAGCCTGCTTGGTTGGACTATGATCAAGGCACCCGAGCTGACGTATGACGCGCTGATGGCAGCGTATGAGCGCGGCGATTGCTATGCTTCCGACGGTCCCGAGATACACAGTCTTGTCATACGCGACGGCAAGATAGTGGTCAAGACCTCGCCCGCCGCTGTCATTACACTGATCAGCGAGGGCAGACATACCCAGTGGAAGCGCTCCGCGGATCGCAGTAAGATATTTACCGAGGCGGAATTTACATACGATCCCGCAAAATTCGGCAAGTATTTCCGCATCGAGGTGCGCGACAGCCAGGGCTATCACGCATATTCAAATGCGTATTTTGTGGATGAGATAGAGCAAAAATTGGGGGATAAATAACAAAAAAATATTAAATCAACGGAACTTTTTGCGTTTTGGTGCGTCTTAATATAACATAAGGAGGTAAAATGTTATGAAAAACAAAAGATTTGTTACTATAACGGTTATTGTTTTAATACTTATGATGTTTTCCGCTTGTGCAATGGACGGTTCGGATAGCAAAGCAAGCAATATCAAAAGTATAACCGATAATTCAGTGGGTCTTGTGCTCACTGATGTTGAGGAGCCGTTTTATGAAGATTACCGTTACAAGTATAGCTTTGGCAACCCGATAAGTCAACATATTATTGTAAAATACAAGGACGGAACCGAGGAGAATGTCAGAGTTGCGCTTGAGGGCGGCCGTATTCAGATAAACGACCTGGACAGTTACGGCATCCGCTATTTTGCCGAGCCGAAGGTGTATATAGGCGATAACATACTTATTGACTCGTTGTCGGCAAGAAGCGTAAATACGGACACAGACGACCTTGCATCGTTTATCACACCGTCTACCCATGACAATGTCGCCCCCGAAAAGTCCGTGACGTTTGACGGGGTAACGTACACCGCTCTTTACGATGAATCCAATTATTCGGAATATAATACCTTGATAGACAGCTATGAGGTACGCGACGATGACGGAAAGCGGTATATTATATTTGAGATAAGCCGAGAACAGGACATATTGGTGGGAGTGCGTTATGTAAATAATTATTATACCGATAACCGTTCCGGAAAAATGCAGTCGAGAGATTTTTATATTGATGCGGCAAAGCAAGCTATCGCGCCGTTTATTGACGTTTCCGATTACAATGTGAATTTCGATGTGCCCGCGGTTTACACAGTCAATCCGTTTTATGTGTATTTTGAACGTAAGATAGGAGATTTTGTTTTAACGTCGGCATACGTACGCTTGCTGGCGGACGGAACTGTATTCGAAGTACATTCCGAAAAGGATTACGATTGGGATTCGGCAATGCAACGTATCGGCAGTATCGACAGCAGTATGTTTGATGAGGTGATTGAACAAAAGCTGATGGCGGCGCATGCGGAAAGAGAAATACCTTATCTCGGCTATTCAATCAAAAAGCAACGTATAGCACCCGATAAAAACGGAAAAATGGCGCTTCATGTTTTAGTCGAGCCGATAAGCCGGGAGGACAATGACGCACTTTTCATAAATCCTCTTGTTATGGGAATTTATGTGGAATAAAAATGTTAAAACGACGGAACTTTTTGCAGCCTTATGCGTCTGTATAAACATAAGGAGGTAAACTATCATGAAAAACAAAAAGTTCATTATTTTAATAGCTGTTGCTTTGATACTTATGATGTTCGCCGCTTGTGCAAAGAACAATTCGGATGATTCAGAGCAGATCACGCTTATTGATATTCATGTCAATGACTGTGACGGTATTGATCAGAAAATATCGTCCGAGATCAAAACCGCATATTGCAAGTTTACGTGTGACAAAAACTATGGCGGTGAGCCGCGTTTTGCACCGTCGGATATGTATATTCTTCGCTATGAGGGCAAGATAGGGGACTGCCACATCGTGATGATGGGCGGTGACGAAATAGACTACACCCAAGCACTTCGCGGTGTGGATGTCGCAGGCTACAGGCTTGTATTCGGCAACGGGCAACCGGTCTACGCATACAATAATGGCAATTTTTATACCATAGGTGAAGCATATGACGCCGGGCTGTTGAGTCGGGAGAATGTGTATCAGATAGGTTCAATTTTTGATCCGGAGTTTATTTCGCGTAATTCCGGCGAGCAGCCTGCCGATACCGAGATCGGCATCGAGAGCATAACCGACAATTCGAGCGGTCTTGCAGTCTCGGATGTAGAAGAGCGCATTTACGAAGATTACAGCCACATATACGTTTTCGGCAACCCCAGAAGCCAATATGTTATTGTAAAGTATACCGACGGAACCGAGGAGAATGTCAAAGAGGCGCTTGGAAGTGGTCGTATTAAGATAACAGATCTTGACAGATACGGCATCAGTTATTTTGCAGAGCCCAAGCTTATAGAAAGTATTATAGATATAAGTCAAAGAGACCAACTGGATACATCAGACGCATTGGAGTTCTTTTACCGTGATGACACTTACAATTATAGTTTTTCCTCAATAAAAAGTCATTATATTATTGTCCGTTATAAGGACGGCACCGAGCAAAACGTAAAGGATGCGCTGGAGGCGGGAAAGATTAAAATATCCGACCTCGATTGGTTTGGAATAAAATATTATAAAGAACCGCTTGAAAATTTTCATGAATAATAAAATGAGGGAGAGTCGATTTGGCTCTCCCTTATTTTGTCACTATTTATTTATGATAAAGCTTTTTGGTTTGGTAGACAGGCTCGCAGGTCAGATTTACGCCCAGCTTTTTGAACACGCCCGCGTCGACGTCCGACAGTATAACGGTGGAATGTGCCTCAGCGCCCCGCAGTCCTTCAAGCTGAGACAGCGCGCATGCCGCGGTGGGATCGGTAACCGCGCATATGGACAGCGCGATAAGAATTTCGTCGGTGTGCAGTCTGGGGTTGTGGTTGCCCATGTGTCCCGTTTTCAGCTTCTGGATAGGCTCTATAATGCTGGGGGACATAAGATGCGTGCTGTCATCAATTCCGCCGAGTGCTTTGAGGGCATTAAGCAGTGCCGCACTGGACGCGCCCAGCAGGGAAGATGTTTTACCTGTGATTATACGGCCATCGGGTAATTCGATAGCGACGGCAGGACCGCCGGTACGCTCCGCGTTTGCAAGCGCGGGGGCTACACATTTACGTATTGCCGGCGAGATGCCCATGGAATTCATCAGCATTTCAAGTCTATAGACCTCGGATGCCTCTGCCATACTCTGACGCTGTGCGCAGCAGGTGGCGTAATAGCGGCGGACGATCTCCTGCTTGGATGCCTCGCGGCATACCTCGTCATCAAAAATAGCGTTTCCCGCCATATTTACGCCCATATCAGTGGGACTCTTGTAAGGGCAGGAGTTGTATATTTTATTCAGCATTGCCTGAAGCACGGGGAAGATCTCAACGTCACGGTTGTAATTTACAGTAGTTTCGCCGTAAGCCTCCAGGTGGAAGGGGTCGATCATATTGACGTCGTCAAGATCCGCCGTTGCCGCCTCGTACGCAAGGTTGACGGGGTGCTTCAAGGGCAGATTCCAGATGGGGAAGGTCTCAAATTTAGCGTATCCCGCCGCAACGCCGCGCTTTTGCTCATGATAAAGCTGGGAGAGGCAGGTCGCCATTTTGCCGCTTCCGGGACCGGGGGCGGTAACGACTACCAACGAGCGCGAGGTCTTGATGTATTCGTTTTTGCCGTAGCCCTCATCGCTGACGATGAGCGGAATATTATAAGGATAATCCTGAATGGGATAGTGATGGTAAACGTCAATGCCCAAAGCCTGAAGCTTTTTCGCAAATCGCTCGGCGTTATGCTGACCGCAATACTGCGTAAGCACTACGCTGCCAACATAGAGGCCTATTCCGCGAAAAGCGTCAATAAGGCGCAGTACGTCAAGATCATATGTGATGCCCAGATCTCCGCGGCGCTTGTTTTTCTCAATGGCATCCGCGCTGATAACTATGACTATTTCTGCTTCGTCGCGTAGCTCCATCAGCATTTTTACCTTGCTGTCGGGGGCAAAGCCGGGCAGTACGCGTGCGGCGTGGAAATCGTCAAACAGCTTACCGCCGAACTCAAGATACAGCTTACCGCCGAAATGGTCGATTCGCTCCCTTATTTTCTCGGATTGCAGTTTTATATATTTTTCGTTGTCAAAGCCTATTTTAAACATTTTAGTCTCCTTGATATGACACTAAAAATTGAAAGCGGACCCCCAGGGGTTCCGCTTTTTTTCTGTGCCCTATTAAGTATAGCACTTTTCAGATCATTTTGCAACATAATTTTCAATTTTTTTTATTTTTTCTCCGATATATTGTCGGCCTGTTAAAACGGCGTATGAAATTTTTTCATATGCTTTTTTTAGTTGACTTTTAGGTTGAGGTGATACAATACGTCTGTATGACACGCCTGATTTTCGTGTCATACGAAAATCACTTAAAAAACCGAAATACAAGCAAAAGCTGCGAATACATACATATGACGAGCCGAGCGACGGCAGTACAGCGTTTGTGGAAATAAAGAAAAAATACAAAGGCGTGGTCTACAAGCGACGCGTGGATATGAGTTATGACGAGGTGGCAGAAAACCGTCAAGCGGATGTATTAAAGTATTTACGGCAAACGCAAGCATCTCCGAGGGCAAAGAGGTCAGCAAAAAAATGCTGACGGAGAGAAGCTGATAAGCTTTGTAGTCCCCAAACGAATTTCGCTTATCATTTATGCCGCGGTAGGACTTTCGGGTTGCTCGGTATGGTAGGAAGATAGTAAGATCGCGGACATGAGATCACGATGAATACTTGACTTTTTGGCTTGATTAATGTATTATATTAATAGCCGCGGACACCTCGGTGTCCGCGGTTATTGTGGTAAAGGAGTCCGATATATGAAGCTTTACGCCAATTTACATAATCACACCACTCACTCGGACGGTGTGTATTCGCCGCGAGAGATAGTGGAGGTCGCCAAAAAAGAGGGCTACGGTGCTTTTGCCGTGACAGACCACGACACTGTTACCGCCTGCCGCGAGGTCAAGGCAGAGTGTGAAAAGCAGGGACTTGAATGGATATTCGGCGCGGAATTTTCGTCGCCCTGCAAGAGTCTTGGCACCAACTTCCACATTCTCGGATTTCATTTCGATCCCGAATTCCCCGAGATGAAAAGCTATCTCGAGCAGCGCAGCTATTGTGAGGCGCATCAGACGAGAGTTTTGTTTGAGCGTGGCGTAGCCGAGGGCAATATTTCGGGCATTGATTGGCAAGAGGTGTTGGAGTTTAATCGCGGTATTACGTGGATATGCAACGAGCACGTTTTTCGTGCCATGAAGGCAAAGGGACTTAAAACGGATACCGATTATCCCGAATTTTTCTCAAAGGTCTACGGACGCAGGCGCAGTCAGGTGGTGCCGCCCTTTGAATTTCTGCCGGCAGAGGAGATAGTTGCGCTTATCCGACGGGCGGGCGGAATCGCTATCGTTGCGCATCCTCATAATCAGCTGAGGTTTGCTGACGAGCTTGTAAAAATGGGTGTCGAGGGACTTGAGGTCTGGCATCATATGCTGAATGACGATGAAAGAGACGAGGCGTTGCGCGTGGCGCTGAAATATGATATGCTGGTCTCGGGCGGTGCCGACCACGCAGGACTTTGCGGTGGTCAGTATTCACGATATGCCGAGCCGGAGAAGACGGGCTTCTATTTCGAACCGTGTACGCTGGGTACGACAAAAGCGTTCTTTGACGAAATAAAGAGCGGCGTGCGTATGCCCGGAAGAGCTGACGTTATTAAGAGCCTGATAAAATAATATAAAGAACGGAAGGATGTAAAAATGTCTACGGTAACACTTAAAGGATATAACGCGGTGGAGTTTTCCTTCGCAAATAAGCTGCCTCACGGCACTCAGATAAAGCTTGGAAACAAGTATCAGTTTAACGTCAAATATGCCCCTAACAACAGCTGTGTGGGTGAAATGAGCGTTAACGTTTTTGACAGAGACCACGAGGATAAATTTTTTGTAAAGCTTGTGCTGCGCGGACTGTTTGAGTTTTCGGACAAGGCGGAGAAGGAGCAGGTGCATGTTGACAGCTATAAGGCGCTGTTCCCCTATGCACGCGCAATTATTACCACGCTGACCGCCAACGCGGGTATTCCGCCCATCATTATTCCCGAGGCGGATATTGAGTCACAGAGCATTTACCGCTTTAACCTTGGCGGCAAGCCCGATCCTAAAAACTGACGAGCTATGAAAAAAATTTGCGTATTATCGCTTGACCTCGGCACGGGCGGCGTCAAGGCGTCGCTTGTGGACAGCGAATGCAATATACTTTGCAACGGCTTTGCGTCGTATAAAACCTACTGTCCCACCGAGATCAAGCGCGAACAGCGCCCCGAGGATTGGTGGTCGTCGGTCGTGACGGCGGTGCGGCAAATGGTGAGCGAGGCAAACGCTGACGACGTAGCGGCGATAGCTGCCGTGGCAATTTCCGGTCACAGCATGGGGCGCGTGCCAGTAACGGCAGACGGAGAATTGCTTGAGGAATATACGCCTATATGGTCAGACTCGCGGGCACGTGAGGAGTCGGCGGAATTTCTGTCAAAGATAGGACACACGGCGTGGTACAGCACTACGGGCAACGGCTCGCCGCCGCCCCACTATGCCGCATTCAAAATAATGCAGCTGAAGCGCCTTCAGCCCGAAATATACGACCGCGCGGCGTGCTTTATAGGTACAAAGGATTACGTCAATATGAAGCTGTGCGGCGCTATCTGCTCGGATCATTCCTATGCCTCGGGCTCGGGCGTTTACGACCTTGAGCGCGCCGTCTGGCGGGAGGATTACATAGCCGCCTGCGATATTGACGCGCAAAAATTGCCGCGGTTGTATTTGTCGGACGAAATAATCGGTTACGTTACGCGAGAGGCGGCAGAGCTGCTGGGAATTCCCGAGGGCGCGGCGGTGGCCGCGGGCGGCGTTGACAACGGCTGTATGGCGCTTGGCGCGGGGTGCGTCCGCGAGGGCGAGGCGTATTGCTCACTGGGAAGCTCGTCCTGGATCGCGGCCGTGTCACGCACGGTGGACGCGGACGTGGAGTCTACACCTTATATTTTCGGTCACTGTATACCCGGTCTTAAGCTGACGCACGAGGGAATTTTCTCGTCGGGAACGTCTCACGATTGGGTCATAAACAATATGTTCTGCGACCTTGAGCAAAGCGAGCGCTATGCGAGATTCGACGATCTTGCGGCGACCTCTCCCATAGGCGCTAACGGACTTATCTTTTGTCCTGCGCTGGCGGGCGGCTCCTCGGCAGACCCCTCGCCCGATATGCGAGGCGCGTTTATGCGGCTGGATCTGTCCCACACACGTGCGGATATTGCCCGTGCGACGCTGGAGGGACTGGCGCTTCAGTTGCGCTACGTTTCCGAGTGCATGATGCCGAGCATCAAGTGCCTGACGCTGACAGGCGGCGGCGCGCGCAGTAAGCTGCTGCGGCAGATTTATGCCGATGTCTTCAACGTGCCCGTGGCGACCTCGTCCGTCACAAGACATACCGCGGCGCTGGGGGCGGCGGCGGTTGCGCTGAAAGCTATCGGTGTTTACTCTGACTATGATTTTATATCTAACGCGTCAGGCGACAGAGAAGTGGTATATCCCACGCCCGAAAACGCGAAGAAATATAAAGATGTACACAAAGATTTTGTCCGTGTGATGCGAATGTCGGCAGAGCTGGGCAAGAATTGAATAGAATACCGCCCACGGTTTTAAAACCGTGGGCGGTATTTTTAACCCATAAAAATATAGTTGTTGATGATCAAAATGCTTTTATCAAATTTATGTATGCGCTCGATCTGTTGCTCGATCTCCTGCGAAACGTCGCGTATCTGAGAAAAAGTTTCCGATAAACTATACGACGTTTTTTCATTCAGCTTTACTTCCACGTCCATATGACAGGGGGATGATGCCTTACTGCCGTGGTGCTCGATGCTTTTGAATGTTATTTTTGTTATAGCATCCCACGGCGCGAAGCCGTTGCCACATATAAGCCCGTCTTCCGTGGCTACGCCGTATTCAACGGTTTGAGTTTCGTATGCCTTTTTATATGCGAGATTGAGCTTGTGTTCAAGTCCCGGTGTAGCATCGATGATCTTAATGGATGTTTTGTAGGGATTTTCTTTGCGTAATGAAAAAATAACGAGAGACCAAATTGTGCCCAAAATGATTGCTAACATTATAAAAACAATTATAGTGCTCATATGGCTTTGATCCTCGAACCAAGCAGCAATTGTCATTGCAATCATTATGATTGACATAAGGCTCGCCAATGCTGTAAAACGCAGGGGTAGGGCAATGGCACTTGAACGCCAGCGCGCAACGATCGGCTTTTCTGTGACCATGACTACCCTCCTTTTTTGATAAACTTCAAATACTATTATCCATTTGTTAAAAAGTTTTGAAGGAGCCTGAGGGAACTTTTAAAAAAGTTCCCTCAGCGGGGCACGGGGCAGAGCCCCGTATATACCTACCCTTACTTTCTTACACCCAGCTCGCGCAGGTAGTCGATAACGGCGGCGGGATCGTTGGAGGTTATGTTCTTGGCGTGGTGAGCGAGGCAGTAGTCTATCTGCTCACGTGTGTCGCCGTTGAACATAAATATCTCAAGATCGCGATCCTCGCAGAATTTTACCCAGTCGTCAACGCTTGCCTCGCCCGACTTGAAGCGGGGAGAATTGAAGGAAATGGCAATGCCAAAGGCGCGGTCGTAAACGTGATCGTAATGACGCTTCATAAATATGGAGGGAAAGGCAAGCGTCTTGAATTCGGGGTACTTGTCCTGTATGTAGAGCAGGGTGGGTGTGTCGCCCGCCTCGATAACGGTCTCGTCCACAAGCTCGTATTCGTGCAGCATGCGCACTATTTTGTCAACGCATTCGGGGCGGAAGTCCTTGATCTCCACTATCTGAGCGAGATCATAGTTGGCGCTCTTGACAAGATCAAGAGTTTCGGTTAGCGTTGGCACTTTAAGACCGCGATATTGCTCGCCGAATTTGATGCCTGCGTCAAGTTTTTGAATTTCGTCAAAGGTCATAAAGCTGATGGCACCCTGTCCGTCGGTGGTGCGGTCAACCAGCGTGTCGTGCATAATGACCAGCTCACCCGAGCGGCACAGATGCACGTCGTATTCAAGTACGTCTACCTTAAGGTCAAGCGCCTCGCGGAAGGACACAAGAGTGTTTTCGGGACGGGTGTTTTTAGTGCCGCGGTGGCCTGTCAATTCGATGTACTTGCTGTTTTTGTCCCACATAAATAAAATCTCCTTTTATGAATATTGAGCGTCCGCGCGGCGAGCCTTGTAAAAGGCGCGACCTGCGAAGACTAAATTTTGGGTGGTTGCGTTGCCCGCGTCGTCGAAGGTAGTGACGACCAGTGTGTCGGTGTTGTGTGAGGCGTAAACGCCGGTGGCAATCGCCTGAATAACGGTGCCGTCCTCAAAGCTGTCAACCGACTTGACGCTGCCGCGGCTTATTTTATCCGAGCCGTTATAGTTGGATACTACCTTGCCCGTGGATTTTTGGAACAGCCACACCTTGGAGCCGCTTATCCAGAGATAGTCGGTGTCGGCGGAGCAGACGGACAGATTGTGACCGCCCGAGATGCCGCTGGTGGTGCCAAGTCCCTCGGCGCGTATAAGCTTGGGATTATCCGCCGTTCCGCCGACGCGGTAAGCGCGAAGCTCTGAGGAACCCAGTGCCCAGAGCAGCTGACTTTCATCGTCCCACAGCACGCCGTGGGCGCTGACCAGGTTGTAGTTTGAATATTTGTCGGATGTGGTTGAGTAGATTCTGATACAGCCCTTTTGAGTATCGCTGTTGCCGCTGCAAGCTACGACTACGTTGCCGTCGGGCAGATAGTCAATAGAGTGCGGTCCGTAGCCGGACGCGGTGGCTTCCCACACACATTCGCCTGAGGGATATTTTGCGACGCACATATATCCCGAGGAGGAGGTGACGCAGATTACGTAACATCCCAGCACGTCGCTGTAGCGGATAATGGCTTCGTCAATGCGGTTAGCGTAGGTTTTACCGATCTGCTTGAAGCCGAGAGCGGGCGTGGGCTTCCATTCCCATATGACCGCTTCGGGAGCAGTAGGATCGGGTGCGTCAAGATCGATGAGCACGAATGAGGCGTTGAGCTGGTCTGCAAGAGCTACCACACGGCGACCGTCAAGAGTCTGCTCGGCGGGGTATGGTGTCTCGGCAGTGGAAATGACAGTGCGCTCCGAGCCAACGGTTATGTTAACGTCCTTGTCCGACTTCTCGGGTATATTCTTTACAAATTCATTAACTGCTTTCACGATGGAATGTACGTCTCCGTTTATAATGATGCTGTTACCGTCGGCGTAGGTGACATTTGTGAAGTCTTCGCACTTGTCGCCCGAACGCGCCGTCGCGCCGATAAGTATCTCGTATTCGGCGGTGCTTTTATCGGTGGTGACATCAAGTGTGACATTTACGCGCTCGGTCAGTACCTCTTGCAAATATTTTGCGGCGTAGATCTCAAGCTTTGAGGACGCGGCAGGGCGAACTATGGTAAAGCTTGTGATGGGAATTGAGTTTATGGACAGCGATTTTACGTCATACGTGTCGCTGTAGCTGATGAGCATGTCCTGCTCCATAAGAGCGGTGGCGGCTGTGCCGGTAAGGTGCTGTTCAATAAACTTCTGAGCCGCTGCAAACGTAGCTTTGGGCGAGCCGCCGACGATGACTATCCTGGAGCCTGCGGCTTTGATAACATAGTCGTTGTCACGAAGGGAAGCGACTGTCTCCATGCTTTCCGGGCGGATAGTTTCGCCGATGAGTATTTCAAATTCGGTCTCGTCCTCGGTGTCGCGGGCGTTTTTGATGGTGATGCCCAGCTTTTTAAAGGCGTCAGCGATCTTAAGATAGGCATCGAATTCCTCATCCGCCACCTTTGACGGAAAGACCACGCGGAACTGCGTCGCGCCGTTTTCGTAAAGCGTAATGCCCGTGGGCGCGGCTTCCGTGGTGGTGTCGGGGGTGGACGTTGTGGTGTCCGCGGGCGGTGCTGAGTTATTGTTACAGCCAGCTGTAATCACAAGCGCGAGCATCAAAAGAAATATGATAGAAATGCGTTTCATGTGTTCTCCAAATAAGAAATTGTTGTATAAGAATTGCTTGAAATTTTGAAAATGTGATGCAACAAATATCAACTCTTTTTGATTATTTCAAGCTGATAGACCTCGCCGCCCGACCATTTTGCGTCGTTGCAGCCGATGATAAATTCACCCTCGATAAGACTGATGTTTTCGGGCTCTACACCAAGAAGCGTCATATCGACACGAGTGACCAGCTTGCCGTTCCAGTCGTAAATCATTATTACATTCTGATTGTACTGTACGAAGTAAATGAAATCATTGTCACACTCAACACCCTGAGTGGTGTAGCCTGTAGAGTTTACAGTGTAGGTCTTGACAGCTTTGAATTCGGTATCGAGTAATGCGAAGTTCTGTCCGCCGCTGAGTCCGATCACATACTGCTGACGTGACTGGTTATACGCCATGGAGAAGATCTGATATTTGATTTTAACTTTCTCTTTGACGGTGAGCGTGTCGGGGTCGAGAATCGAAATTATGTTGCGGTTGGGCGCGTTGTGAACGACGATAAGCTCGTGCTTGTCGGGGTTGTAGCAAATGTCGTTGGAGTGGTCAAGGGGCAGGTCCTCGCTGCGCGCGACAAGCTCCCAGGTGGTTACGTCATATTTGTAAATGTAGCTTCGGTGTGAGCCCTCGGGGAAGGTCTGGTTTTCCATTGCGAAGTAGCAATACTTTCCGTCGGTACAGCCGCCCTGCATTATGCGGTAGCCGTCAACATTTTTGATTGCAAACAGCTTTTTGTAGGTGGTTGTGTATTCGTCCACCGAGTTTATAAGGTCGGTCATTTCAAAATCGAAGGGGCCTTGAATGTCGCAAAAATCGCGGGGAAGTATAAGATTTCCGTTTTGAAGATATTCGGGATCGTTTATGTATTCGCTGACGAAATAGTCAACTGCGCGGGCGGTCAGTTTATCGGAGGTGCCTGTGATAATTATCTGATCCCCAACGGCTTTGATCATGAAGGTGCGCGGCTGTAGCGTGTCGGCAACGCCCATACTTGCGATGCGGTTGGTCTCACCGATGATTATTTCGGGAGCGGACTGGTCAATGGTGGAGGTGTCCCGTGCCCAGTCGGTGTTCAGAGTGAGTGTTATGCCGGTAGCTTCCCGTATTCCGGTGTGCAGTGCCGAGCCGGCTTTTACTACGCGTTCCTGCGCTCTGTCGGAACGGATGATAGAGTATTTAGTCTCGCCGTCAAGCACGATGACCAGCTTGTCGGAATAATCGGGGCCGGGATCGGCTGTGGTGGTTTGGGCGGGAGTTGTGGTCTGAATATCGGGGGCCGAGGGTTGGGTATCCTGCGAAGTACCTGTGTCTTGCGGATTTGCGCAGGATGACAGCAGGAGCAGGGTGGAGATAGCCAGTAATGTAAAAATTTTCTTTAACATAAAACAGCCTTTCCTTTATCAAATGTTATTTTGTTTATTTTATCATAAAACTTGCCGAAAATCAACATTAATATTGACATTAAATATTAATAATAATACTTGACACAAACCGTCGATTGTGGTAAAATAATTAAAATAAAATTTAAGGAATGGTCGTCCCAAATGAGTCTGTTACTTAAAGGTGCTTTCGTTTATGATAATGGTCGATTTGTCGTCCGAGACACTGCTGTGTCGGGCGCTCTGTCTGTCTTTTCCGCATCCAATGAAGTTATTGACGGCGTTATCGACCTGACCGGTAAATATATTTTCCCCGGCTTTGCCGATGCGCATGTGCATCTTCGCGAGCCGGGCTTTTTGTATAAAGAAACGGTGGAGAGCGGAACTGCCGCGGCGGCGGCAGGCGGTTACACCGCGGTCTGCTCTATGCCGAATCTTGTGCCGTCACCCGACTGCCCCGAAAACCTCGGAGTTCAGCTTGAAGCAATACGCCGCTCGGCGCGAGTGCGCGTTTATCCTTACGGAACCATTACGGTAGGTTCAAAAGGAAAAGTCCTTTCGGATATGGCAGGCATGGCGAGTGATGCTGTGGCGTTCACCGATGACGGAGTAGGCACGACCCCCGAAATAATGGCGCAGGCGCTTATGACCGCGCAAAAGCTCGGCAAGGTGGTGGCATCCCACTGCGAGGACGTTTCACTGAAGATCGGCAATCACATTGCAGCATCACCCATTGCCGAAAAGTACGGTATACGCGGAATAGACGGTGAGAGCGAATACGTGCAGTTGTACCGCGAGTTGGAGCAGGTTGCAAAGGTAGGCGGCGCGTATCATATGTGTCATCTCAGTCAGGCAAAAAGCGTGGAGCTGATAAGGCAGGCAAAGCGCGACGGTCTTGACGTAACAAGCGAGACAGGTCCGCATTATATAGCGCTTGACTGGAATTGTATTGACGCGGATGACGGAAAATATAAAATGAATCCGCCGCTGGCATCCCCGGCTGACCGTGAAGCGGTCATTGAAGGAATCGCAGACGGCACGATAGATATGATAGCAACAGACCACGCGCCTCACTCCGCCGAGGAGAAGGGGCGAGGGCTGGCAGGCAGTCTTATGGGAGTCGTCGAACTTGAAACGGCGTTCCCGATTTGTTACAGGGCATTGGTCGAGGGAGGCGTTATAAGCCTTGAGCGACTTGTGTATATGATGAGCTGTGCGGCGCGCGAGCGTTTTTCACTGGCACGCGCGGGAGTTCAGCTCGGTGATTTTACGGTGTTTGACCTTAGCGAAAGCTACAGAGTCGATCCCACCACATTTTTGTCCATGGGCAAAAGCACGCCCTTCGCAGGAGCCGAAGTCATAGGCAGGTGCCTTATGACGGTCCTCGACGGACGGATAATTTATATGAATGAGAGGATGAAACAAAATGCCAAAGCGTACTGACCTTAAGAAGATACTGATAATCGGCTCAGGCCCTATCGTTATCGGACAAGCGGCTGAATTTGACTATGCCGGCACACAGGCGTGTATCGCACTGCGCGAGGAAGGCTATGAGGTAGTTCTGGTTAACTCCAACCCCGCTACCATCATGACCGACACTACCATTGCCGACAAGATCTACATGGAGCCGCTGACACTTGAGTTTATAGCGAGGATTCTGCGCTATGAGCGTCCCGACGCCATACTTCCCGGTATTGGCGGTCAGACCGGACTTAACCTTGCCATGCAGCTTGAAAAGAAGGGTATCCTGCGCGAGTGTCGTGTTGAACTGCTGGGAACCTCCTGCGAGAGCATCGAGCGAGCAGAGGACAGAGATCTGTTCAAGCAGCTTTGCCTTGATATAGGCGAGCCTGTAATTCCGTCTAAAATAGTTTACTCCGCAGAGGAAGCATTTGCCGCCGCGGAGGAGATAGGCTACCCCGTAGTTCTGCGTCCCGCGTTTACGCTGGGCGGCAGCGGCGGCGCGTTTGCAGATGACCGCGCCCAGATGGAGGAGCATATCGTTAACGCCCTGAACACCTCTCCCGTACACCAGGTACTTATCGAAAAGAGCGTTAAGGGTTATAAAGAAATTGAATTTGAAGTTATGCGTGACTCCACCGACCGCGCTATCACGATCTGCGGCATGGAGAATATTGACCCTGTCGGCGTACACACAGGTGACAGCGTTGTTGTGGCACCTATTATGTCGCTGTCCGACAAGGACTTCAATATGCTGAAAAACAGCGCGCTGAAAATAATTAAGTCTCTGAAGATCGAGGGTGGCTGTAACGTTCAGTTCGCGCTCAATCCCGAGACCTCCGAGTATTACCTCATCGAGGTCAACCCCCGAGTATCCCGTTCCTCCGCACTTGCTTCCAAGGCAAGCGGATATCCCATCGCGCGCGTTACCGCCAAGATCGGCGTAGGTATGACGCTGGATGAGATCGAGGTTGCGGGTACTACCGCAAACTTTGAGCCTGATCTTGACTACGTTGTTGCCAAGATCCCGAGATTCCCGTTTGATAAGTTCCAGAACGTTGAAAATACGCTGGGCACTCAGATGAAGGCAACGGGCGAGGTCATGGGTATCGGTGCTAACCTTGAGGAAGCACTGCTCAAGGCTTGCCGCTCACTTGAGATCGGCGTTTGTCACTTGCACAAAAAGAAATTCGACAGCATGAGCACGTCGAATATTTACGAATATCTGCGCCGCTTCCGTGACGACACCATGTTTGCCGTTGCCGAGCTGCTTCGCCGCGGCGAGAGCATCGAAAAGCTGCACGATGCTACTATGATAACAGAGCTGTTCCTGGAAGCCTTCAAGCGCATCGTTGAAATGGAAAAGACCGTTGCGGCATCCAAGGGCGATATGAATATACTTGCCGACGCCAAGAAGCTGGGCTTCTCGGACAAGTATATTGCAAGCCTGTGGGGCGAGCGCGAGATGGACGTATTCAAGCGTCGCCGTGATGCTGGTCTGTTCCCGGTATTCCGCATGGTTGATACCGCTCACGTCAACGCGTATATTCCATACTTCTATTCTTCTTATACGGGTGAGGGTCAGTCCATCGTTACAGATAAGAAGAAGGTCGTAGTGCTTGGCGCAGGTCCTATCCGTATAGGTCAGGGCGTTGAGTTTGACTATTCCACCGTTCACGCCGTAAACACCATTCGCGAGATGGGTTACGAGGCAATTATCATAAACAACAACCCCGAGACCGTGTCTACCGACTACACCACCTCGGACAAGCTGTACTTCGATCCGCTGACCGAGGAGGACGTTTGCAATATCGCGGCACTTGAGTCACCTTACGGCATTATCGCGTCTCTGGGCGGTCAGACTGCTATCAACCTGGCGGCAGGACTGGAGGAGCGCGGTCTTAAGATAATCGGTACAGATGTTGCCGCTATCGAGCGCGCGGAGAACAGAGATGCCTTTGAGCACATACTCAAGCAGCTCAAAATTCCTCAGCCCGCAGGCCGTGCCGTTACCGACATCGAAGAGGGTGTCAGAACCGCGGCAGAGATCGGCTATCCCGTTCTCGTTCGTCCTTCCTACGTTCTTGGCGGACGCGCTATGCAGATCGTCGGTGACGAGGAGGCTCTGCGCCACTATCTGCGCAACGCCGTTGAGATCGACGAGGACCGCCCCGTGCTTGTTGACAAGTACATTATGGGTAAGGAGCTTGAGGTCGACGCTGTTTGCGACGGTCAGGACGTATTCGTATGCGGTATCATGGAGCTGGTTGAACGCACGGGCGTTCACTCGGGCGACAGTATCAGCGTTTACCCCACCTTTTCGGTATCCGATCAGGCGCGCGGCAAGATACTTGAATACTCCAAGCAGCTGGGACGCGGCATCGGTATCGTCGGTCTGTTCAATATTCAGTTTATCGTTGATAAGAACGATGACGTTTACATCATCGAGGTAAATCCTCGTTCTTCCCGTACCGTACCTTTCCTTTCCAAGGCGACCGGCTATCCCATTGCGGATATTGCTACGGCTGCAATTCTGGGTAAGACGCTGAAGGAGCAGGGAATATTCGTGCTGTATCCTCAGGAAAGCGAGAGATGGTACGTTAAGGTGCCTGCATTCTCGTTCTCCAAGATCAACGGTATTGACGCATATCTGTCTCCCGAAATGAAGTCCACGGGTGAGGCTATCGGTTACGACAGCAAGCTCAACCGCGCAATGTACAAGGCGCTTATCGCCGCAGGTACAAACGTAGCAAACTATGGTACGGTGCTTGTAACCATTTCCGATACCGATAAGGAAGAGGCGCTTCCCATTATTCGCCGCTTCTATGACCTGGGCTTCAATATCGAGGCAACTCCCGGTACCGCAAAGTATCTCAAGGAGCATGGCATCCGTACCCGTGTCCGCCGCAAGATCAGCGAGGGCTCGGAGGAAATGCTGGAGTCTCTGCGTAACGGCTACGTTACCTACGTTATCAACACACGTGAGAAGAGCGCGTCCTACGATCAGCTCAGCGACGGTTACGAGATCCGCCGCTGCGCAGTAGAGAACAACGTAGCGCTGTTCTCGGCACTTGATACAGTTCGCGTTCTGCTTGACGCGCTGGAGGAGACCACCTTCCGCGTCTCGACAATAAATGAGGGACAATGAATCAGACAATATTTGAAATAAAACAAAACGTTCGTATCGCCGACAACACCTATAAAATGGTGTTGTCCGGCGACACGTCGGATATTATACGCCCCGGCACGTTTGTAAACATCAAGCTGGAGGGCAAGTATCTGCGCCGCCCCATTTCTGTATGTGATGCCGTGGAGGGCGAGCTTACAATTATATATAAGACTGTCGGCGCGGGAACCGAGCAGATGGCCGCTATGGGCGCGGGCGTAAAGCTCGATGTGCTGACAGGTCTTGGCAATGGCTACGACGTTTCCAAAAGCGGAGACCGCCCCCTGCTCATCGGCGGAGGAGTCGGCGTGCCGCCTCTTTATATGTTATGCAAGCAGCTCATCTCTGCCGGCAAGACTGTCACGGTAGTGCTGGGCTTTAACCGCGCGAGCGAAGTGTTCTATGAGCAGGAGTTCTGCGCACTGGGGGCTGAGGTCATTATTGCAACGGCAGACGGTTCAGTCGGTGTCAAGGGCTTTGTTACCGACGCCATGAAGGGCGTTGATTACACCTATTTCTATACCTGCGGTCCCATGCCTATGTTCAAAGCTATTGAGGCTGTGGCGACCACAAGCGGTCAGTACAGCTTTGAGGAGAGAATGGGCTGTGGATTTGGCGCGTGCATGGGTTGCTCGTGTAAAACAAAATACGGCAACAAGCGCATCTGCCGCGACGGTCCCGTGCTTGAGAGGGAGGAGATAATATGGTAAACACCAAGGTTACGCTGTCGGGCATTGAGCTTGACAACCCCATAATCCCCGCATCGGGTACGTTCGGCTACGGCTATGAGTTTGCCGAGTGGTACGATATAAACTGTTTGGGTACGTTCTCGTTTAAAGGAACAACACGCGATCCCCGTTTCGGCAATCCCACGCCCCGTATCGCCGAGTGCAGCTCGGGTATGATAAACGCGGTGGGTCTGCAGAACCCCGGCGTTGATGCGGTCATTTCAAGCGAGCTTCCCAAGCTGAAAAAATGTTTTCATAAGCCGGTCATGGCAAACGTCAGCGGCTTTTCGATAGAGGATTACGCATATACCTGTGAGCGTCTTGACAAGGAAGAACAGGTAGGTTGGCTGGAGGTCAACATTTCCTGTCCCAACGTTCACGGCGGCGGTATGAGCTTTGGCACATCGCCCGAGGCGGCGGCAGAGGTGACACGCGCCGTTAAGGCAGTTACCACAAAGCCTGTTTACATCAAGCTGTCGCCCAACGTCACCGATATCGTTTCTATCGCCAAGGCGTGCGAGGAGGCAGGGGCTGACGGTATCAGCATGATAAACACGCTGATGGGTATGCGCATCGATCTTAACAAAAAGAAGCCCGTCATTGCAAATAAGTCGGGCGGATTTTCGGGTCCCGCAATAAAGCCCGTTGCACTTTCTATGGTGTACCGTGTTTACGAGGCGGTAAAAATACCGATAATCGGTATGGGCGGCATCGCAAGCGCCGAGGACGTGCTTGAAATGATGCTGGCAGGCGCGACGGCTGTTGAGGTCGGCGCGGCTAACCTTATTGACCCTATGGCAAGCAAAAATATTATTGATGACCTGCCGCGCGTTATGGAAAAATACCGTGTGAGCAGTCTGAGTGAAATTATAGGAGGAGCACACTAATGGGTAAGGACGTAATTATTGCACTGGATTTTGACAGTAAGGCTAAGACACTTGCGTTTCTCGATCAGTTTACCGGCAGAAAGCCGTTTGTTAAAATAGGTATGGAGCTGTTCTATGCCGAGGGTCCCGACATCGTTCGCGAGATCAAGGCGCGTGGACACAAGATATTCCTTGACCTCAAGCTGCACGATATTCCCAATACCGTTAAAAAGGCAATGGCAGTCCTCTCCGGACTTGACGTTGATATGACCAATCTGCACGCCGCAGGTACAGTCCGCATGATGCAGGCGGCGCTTGAAGGACTCACCCGTCCCGACGGAACACGTCCTCTGCTTATCGCGGTAACACAGCTGACATCCACCGACCAGGAGAGCATGGAAAACGATCTGCTCATCAAGGAGCCCATCGCCGACGTTGTTATGCACTACGCATCCTGCGCCGCAAAGGCAGGTCTTGACGGCGTTGTTTGCTCGCCCCTTGAGGCAGGCGTTGTGCACGAAAAGTGCGGTAAGAGCTTTCTGACCGTTACTCCCGGCGTCCGTTTCGCAGACGGTGACATTGGCGACCAGAAGAGAGTTATGACTCCCGCCGAGGCAAAGAAGATTGGTTCCGACTATATTGTTGTCGGTCGTCCCATCACAGCGGCGGCAGACCCCGTAGCCGCTTACGAGCGTTGCGTGGCAGAGTTCTGCGACTGAATTTACAAAGGAGAATTAACATGGAAAGCTATAAGAGAGAATTCATACAGTTTTTAGAGTCCGCGGGCGTTCTGAAGTTTGGTGACTTTACCGCTAAGTCCGGACGCAAGATCCCCTACTTCATCAATGCAGGCATGATCAAGACCGGTAACGATATCGCAACCCTGGGCGAGTTCTATGCAAAGGCATACTTTGAAAAGCTGGGTAAAAAGCAGGCCGTTCTTTACGGTCCTGCCTACAAAGGCATTTCCTTGTCCGTTTCCGCCGCTGTGGCACTTTCCAAGAACGGTCTCAACGTGCCTTTCTTCTTCAACCGTAAGGAAGTTAAGGATCACGGCGAGGGCGGCGTGTTCGTAGGTTACGTTCCCACGGCAGGCGAGGAGATCGTCATCATCGAGGACGTTATCACCGCAGGCACCGCTATCCGCGAGTCTATGGAGATACTGTCCCATCTTGAAGGTACAAAGGTAGCAGCTACCTTTATTATGGTTGACCGCAAGGAAAAGGGTCAGTCCGATAAGGGCGCGATGCAGGAGATCGAGGAGCAGTTTGGCTTCCCCGTATACTCCATCGTTGACGTTTACGACATTATCGAGTACCTCGAGGAGGACGAAAAGAATGCCGAGAATGTAGAGCGCATCAAGAACTATCTTGCTGTAAACGGAGCAAAGGCATAACCGGATTTCTGTCACAAAAATAGAAATAAGTTTCACAAAAAGTAATAATTTTCAAATTTGCAAAGTAAAATAAAGGTGCATTTGTAAAATGAAAGACTTGATAAATATTCTCGATCTTAGTGTTGCCGATATTGACGAGCTGATAAAGGTTGCGTCTGATATCAAGGCACACCCTTCAAAATACGCCGATGCTTGCCACGGCAAAACCTTGGCAACACTGTTCTTTGAGCCGTCCACCCGTACAAGACTCAGCTTTGAAGCGGCTATGTTCGGTCTTGGCGGAAACGTGCTGGGCTTTGCAGACGGCGGCAAAATGAGCTCTGCCTCCAAGGGCGAGACAGTGTCTGATACCGCTCGCATCGTCAGCATTTACGCAGATATAATCGCCATGCGTCACCATATCGAGGGTGCGCCTCTTGCGGCAGGACTTGCCGCCAAGGTGCCTGTCATCAATGCGGGCGACGGCGGTCATTTCCATCCCACCCAGACGCTTGCAGATTTGTTCACAATAAGCGCCGAGTGCGGCAGACTTCATGATCTGACCATCGGTATCTGCGGCGACCTGAAGTACGGAAGAACGGTACATTCGCTTATCGCCGCCATGAGCAGATATAAAAATATCCGCTTCGTCCTGATCTCTCCCAAAGCATTGGCGCTTCCCGAATACGTTATTCGTGAAATGGATGCGTCGGGTGTCAAGTATGTTGAGACCGCATCGCTTACCGAATATATGAGCGAGCTTGACGTGCTGTACATGACACGTGTACAAAAAGAAAGATTTACCGAAGAGGAGTTGGCACGCGGCGACGGCGACGGCTACATACTTAACAATGAGGCGTTGTCTACCGCTAAACCCGAAATGAGAATTCTGCATCCGCTGCCCCGCGTTGACGAGATCTCGGTTGAGGTTGACCGCGATCCCCGCGCAAAGTATTTCGAGCAGGCAGAGTACGGTAAATTTATAAGAATGGCATTGATACTGCGTCTGCTGTATTCCTCCGACGACAAAATCGCGGAGAGCAGAGAGACAGCGCAGACCAAGTGCCCCAACTCTCGTTGCATAGTTGCTTTTGAGCCCGAGATAGAGCATTATGTCTTCCGCGCTCCCGACGGCAAGCTGCGTTGCTTATACTGTGACGCCGCCCTTGAATAATGAAGGCGAGGCGAAAACTTTATCATGGCGCATTCTGTAACTAAAAAAACGGATATGACAGAGGGCCCTCTGTTCGGCAAAATAATCCGTTATTCCATACCGCTTATAGCAACGGGTGTGCTTCAGCTGCTTTATAATGCCACCGACACCATAATTGCGGGACGTTACGCTCCTGACGGTCAGGCGGCACTTGGCGCTGTCGGCTCCTGCGGTGCGCTCATAAACCTTATCGTAAACCTTTTTATGGGTCTTTCGGTAGGTGCGGGCGTTTGCGTTGCTCACGATTACGGCGCGCGTAAGTTTGACGACGTGCGCAGAACAGTCCACACTGCCATTCCCGTAGCAGCGGTGCTGGGTATTATAGTTTCAATTTTCGGTTTCTTTATGTCAAAAACGCTGCTTGAGTGGACGGGAGTTCAGGGCAACGTGCTGTATGAGGCAGTTCCGTATATGAAGGCGTATATGCTGGGTATGCCGGCGAGCATGGTGTATAACTACTGTGCTACAATGCTTCGCTCCAAGGGCGATACCAAGCATCCGCTGATCTTTCTTTCCATTTCGGGCATTGTAAATGTACTGCTCAATCTTTTGATGGTTCTGGGCTTTGGCATGGGCGCTATCGGTGTTGGTATTGCTACTGCCGCGTCTACATGGCTGTCCATGATTATGATACTCATCTTTATGATTAGAAGCAAGGGAAGTATGAAGTTCGAGTGGAAGTTGATGAGCTTCCATAAAGACAAATTTATTGCCATGCTGCGCTTCGGTATTCCCGCGGGACTGCAGGGGTGCGTATTCTCGCTTTCCAACGTGCTGATACAATCCTCCATCAACCTGCTTGATGCGGGTCAAGGATTTATTGTCGCGGGTAACGCGGCGGCGGCAAACATAGACGGCTTCCTTTATATTGCCATGAACGCTATTTATCATGCCGCGCTGACTTTTGTCGGTCAGAACGTGGGTGCAAAAAAGTATGACCGTATCGGCAAGATAATTGGCGTGTGCGCTGTAACGGTCGGAGCTATCGGTATCACCATGAGTGTCGTAGCGGTAGCATTGGGACAGCCGCTGTTGTCGCTTTACGCTCCCGGAAACGATAGAGCTATATCAATGGGCATGGTTCGTATGAGCATTGTAAGCGCAACGTATTTCCTGTGCGGATTTATGGAGCTTGGTTGCGGCGTTATGCGCGGACTTGGAAACTCGCTTGTTCCCATGATAGTATCTGTGGTCGGTTCCTGCGCGTTCAGAATCCTTTGGATATACACTGTATTTAACGCGCTTCCAAGCTTGAGAACACTGTATATTTCGTATCCCATCTCGTGGATACTTACAGCGGCGGCGCATTTTATATGCAGTGCAATATACTTGCGCATCATCAAGAAAAAAGAGGCGCGCCTGTCGGAGAGTTCCGACAAGCTGCAACAAGTTGAAGTTGTTAAATAAAAATTAATGGAGGTAATTTTTCATGGTCATTTGTTCAAAGTGTGGCGCAGAGTGCGCCGAAGACGCTAAGGTATGCTCGGTATGCGGGGCAGAGCTTGGCAATAACCAAGGTGACGGTGCAAATAAAACCGCGCCTTCTGATGACATAGAAAATACTATTCATCAAATTTTGGATACACCGGATACTACCGAGTGTTATGACAAAAAGGATATTGATGATAATAAAGCATTTTCTATTCTGGCTTATATTGGATTCTTGGTTTTTGTTCCGATGTTCGCAGCAAAGGGCTCCAAATTTGCAAGATTCCATACAAATCAGGGGCTTGTTCTGCTTATTTGCGAGGTAGCTGCGAGCATACTTTCCTCTGTATTTTGGGTAATTCCGTACATGGGCAGAGTGCTCTCACTGCTTATAGGCCTGCCTGTTTACCTTGTAACCGTTGCTTTTATGGTAATAGGCATTGTCAATGCGGCTAAGGGTAAGGCAAAGGAGCTTCCTTTTATAGGTCAGGTCAAAATAATCAAATAATAAAAAACGGCTTGTAAAAGCCGTATTTTATTTTATCTGATAATTATATACGCAAAGTATGCAATGTAAATTGCCAGCAGTGCTCCACCTTCAAGGCGAGAGATACGGTTTTTGGTGGCGGAGAACAGCCATACGATAAGGCTTACTGCGATAAGTATGATAACATCATATATCGTGTTGATGCCTACTGTCATGGGGGAGATCAGCGCGCTGAAGCATAAAATGAAAATAATGTTGAATATGCTTGATCCGATGACGTTGCCAAGTGCCAGGTCACTTTCGCCTTTTTTGGCGGCTACCATTGAGGTCACAAGCTCGGGAAGGGAGGTGCCTAAGGCAACTATTGTAAGCCCTATCAACTCTTCGCTCATGCCGAAATTTGCGGCGATGGTTTTGGCGCTGTCGACTACCAAGTCGCCGCCCCAGATAATGCCTGCGGCGCCCAGCACGATAAAAAGTATTGCCTTTATGACAGATGGCTTTTTTGGGTCTGTTATATCCTCATCGGTGTCTCCGTTTCGCTTCCTTGCCTTGAGCGCGCCGCTTATCTGCCACCACATGAAAAATACAAGCAAGGTAAGTAAAACGATGCCTGCTGCCCGCCCAAGTGTAAATGACGCATCTTTCAGCTTATCCCAAAAGTCAAGCTCGGGTATTGCGACTTCATGCTCGGCGAATTTTACTCCGAGAAGCAGCCATGCAAGCAGTACAACGGTTACTGCTATGCTGAAGGGGATTTCTTTTGTAACGGTGTCTTTTTTAGTCGCTACGGGCAACACAAGGGCGCTGGCACCCAGAACAACCAGCAAATTGAAAAAGTTTGAGCCTACGACATTGCTTACTGCAAGGCTGTTTGCGCCCGTTACCGAGGCGCTGATACTGACCGCGGCTTCGGGCAGGGAAGTGCCCAGCGCGACTACGGTAAGTCCTATAATGATGGAAGGCACCTTGAACATTTTTGCGACTGCAGAGCTGCCGTCAACAAAAAAATCTGCGCCCTTTATCAAAAGCACAAATCCTACAACAAGCCAAATATATTCCACTACAGAACACTCTCCTTAACAAATCGGTATACTAAATAATATTGCTATTTCTAAATTATAGCATAAAACAGACTGCCGTGTCAATACATTGTAACGCGGATTTGACAAAATACGTATATGAAGTCCAAAAACCGCAACGCACCGTTGACAAAAAGAAATTTTAGGGTTGACAATGCAGCTGTGATATGATATAATTTCCATCATATTAATATATAATATCATAAATAGGTTGAAAGGGGTTATTTATGGAATATGTATGGCTTATAGGGGGATTTGTTCTCCTTATTGTAGGTGCTGACGTCTTTGTTGAGGGAAGCTCGGCGATTGCCAAGCTTTTCAAGATTCCCGCTATAATTATCGGTCTTACTGTGGTTGCGTTTGGCACAAGTATGCCTGAGGCATCCGTTAGCATAAGCGCGGCGTTGGCAGGAGAAAACAGTCTTGCGATCAGCAACGTTATCGGTTCCAATATTTTTAATTTGCTTGTTGTTCTGGGGGCAAGCGCGGCCATTTTGCCGGTTGCCACAAATGCTGCGGCGGTCAAAAAGGAAATTCCTTTTTCCATTGGTATAACCGTTGTTCTGGGCGCAATACTGTGCTTTGGTGCAAAATTTGCGGAAGCTGCGATTCCTGAAATTGGATTTTTTGAAAAGCTAAAAAGCGCAAGCTTTACGCTGGGTCTCATCGGTGGGATCATACTTATAGCGCTTTTTGCACTTTATATGTACTGGCAGATAAGCGGTGCGCTCAAGGCAAGAAAAAACGGAGAAGTTGAAGAAGAGCTTGACGACGGTAAGAAGCTGTCACCCATGATGGCGATCGAGATGGTTATTCTCGGCATTGTGGGTATTATCATAGGTGGAGATCTGGTTGTCGACAATGCAACTATCATCGCAGAAAATTTCGGTATGAGTCAAACATTTATAGGGCTTACCATAGTAGCGATGGGCACGTCGCTTCCCGAGCTTGTAACCTCAATGGTAGCGGCTAAAAAGGGTGAGAGCGATCTGGCGCTGGGTAACGTCATTGGTTCCAATATCTTCAATATAATATTTATACTCGGATTCAGCTCTATTATTGCGCCAATGTCGGTTGATATATTGTCAATCTATGATATTATTATCTTGGCAGGAATAAGCGTAGTGGCGTGGATATTTGCAAAAACAAAAAGCAAGGTGTCCCGCGGCGAGGGATTAATAATGCTCGGAATGTATGCTGTTTATTTCGTGTATATACTTTTAAGATAACAAAAAATCAGGCTTGCAATTGCAAGTCTGATTTTTTGTTTTAAAAATTATTTTAATGCAGACTCGACAGCGTCAAACGCGATTGCTTTATCTGCTTCTGTCAGCATGGTGTAAACAACGTAATTACCGAATATTCTGATCTCCGCGCCTTCCATCTTGGGGTGCTCGGAAGCAATGTAGTTTGCCTGTGCGACCCAGCGGTCTTTGGATTTCGCGATATAAGCTTCACAGATAGCCTTCATGCTTTCAGCCTCTCCGTCCTTGACGTGGAAAATGCCGAACTGATTGATGTTTGTGCTGGTTGCGGACATCTGAATGACATATTCGGTGACAATGCTGTCGGCGCCTTCGAAGTAAAAGCTCAGATAATCACTGTCGGGTGAATAGTAACCGTCGGGAACGGGTATTTTTGATTGAATTGCCGAGTCGAGAGTACTGACAGCTACGTCATCACGGTAGTCGGCACCGCCGCAAGCGGCAAGTGCCATGGCAGAAAAGATAACGACCAGAATAAGCGAAATTATGCGAACAGTATATTTTTTCATATCAAACCTCGTTTTTTAATTTTTAGGGTATCCGTGTGTGCGGATGTAGTTAAGTACAACGTCAAAGCCGCTTGGCATCAGATGCAGACCGTCGCCGTTCTGATGGCTCAGAGGCAGATAACCGTCTTCGCCCTTGAGGGCGGAATTGGTGTCAAGATATTTGAGTCCGTATTCCTCGGCGAGCTGCTCGACCCAGGTATTTGCCAGATCGATCTTGTCATTGGTTATGTCCTTGAGCTCGTTGTTGGTTGCGACGGGGTAGATGGACTGAAGTATTATTTTGGTTTCGGGCGATGCTGCGGTGATATCGTCAAGCAGCATACGGTAATATTTTTTGAACTCGGTCTCGCCGCAGTAGGGAACACCGTAGTTTATTCCCAATGTGATGACCATATATTCGGGCTTGGCAACTGCCGCCGCTTGCGCTACCGTCATTTCCTCGCCCGTTTCGGGATAAACGATCTTATAAGTGGCGACGAGGGCGTTGAGTGAGTATGTTCCGCTTTCGGGGACCCACACTTGCTTTGTGTTTTTGCCGCCTGACAGTACCCCATAATGCTTCATGCCGTATGTTGTGCTGTCACCTACGAAAATTATTTTGTCCAGATATTCCTGACCGTAATCCTCGGTTTGCTCAAGGCGCGCGGGGGACACCGTAACACCCGTCTGAATTGACGAGGTGCCATCGGGCGGTGCGGTAGTCGTGTCATCGGGTATGACATCCGTGATGCCGTCTTCGGGCGGCAGTGTGGCTTCAAATTCGGCTTTTCTCACGCGAGCCTCCACGCCAGCCAGAATTATCAGCTCAATACAGCATATGATAATGAGCAGATTTATTGCTATCAACGCCATGCATACAAGCGTGAACATTTTTGAGTCAACGCGATCTCGCGGTATTTTATTGTAGAATTTTTTCATTACGATCTCCTATTTGCTACGCTCGGTCAGTCTTTTTTGAACATGGAGCTGTATTCCTGCTCACGGTCCGCACGGCGGTGTGCGCTGGCGCTTCTGAGGCCTATTATTGTCATTATTACTGTGTAGATCACATAATATACCAGCATGCCTATCAAGGGGTTTATACTGCCATCATCAAGGGGAAGCAGCATAAACAGCCAAAATCCCGCGCCGGTTATAATGGCGTGCAAAGCGACGCGAAGCGGCAATGTGAGCTTGTTGGCTTTGAGCAGTGCGTTTGACATTGAAAGGGCAAGCATAAACCCGAACGACGCCGCAATGCGGTAGGCGGAGAATATGCCCTCTTTGCCGTATATGGCGAACATGATAAGTGCGAACGGCACTGTAAACACGGTAAAATAAATACAGGCGGGAACTAATATTTTATTTATAAAATCCTTCATGAGCTTCCTTTGTGCGGCGCGATCTGCGCATATAATTTAGTTATATTATATATTAACATATTTTGTCGTGCTTTGCAAGATGAAAAAAGCAAGTATTTATCAATTTATGCAGATTTTTTAACTTGACTGTAAGAGCTGTGGCGGAGACCTTTGCACGTTTCGTGACAGAGTTTGCGATAACAATAGTGGTTTGTGTATTTTTTATTGAAATATTCATGTAAATATTCATTTTTCACTTGACTTTACGGGCATGAAATTGTATAATATAATATTGTGGAGTAATATTGTCAGCGGACATTATGAAAGGAATACACATGACAAGAAGAGAAGCAAGAGAAGCAGTGTTCGGACTGCTGTTTGAAACGGATTTTCACCCTCAGGATGCCGCAGAGGATATATTTGACATATCCTGCGACAACCGCGAGATCGGCGAGGACAAATATATCCGCGCCGCTTATTTCGGTGTTATGGAGCACATGGACGAGATCGACGGCATTATTGAGCAGCACGCTCATGGCTGGAAGACTTACCGTATGTCTGCCATGTCCCGTGCGGCTCTCAGACTTTGCGTCTGGGAAATGATGTACGGCGAAAACATCCCGATCGCCGTTTCAATAAACGAGGCTATAGAGCTCGTAAAAAAATATGACGATGAAAAAGCACGTCCGTTTGTCAACGGCATACTTAATTCCGTCAAGAAGAAAATTGAAAACGATAAGGCTCAGGGCAATGAATAAGCTGTGCTATGTTGGCATCGATACCAGCAACTATACCACCTCGGCGGCAGTGTGCGACGGTGACGGCAATGTTGTTGCCAACCTGAAATGTCCTCTGCCTGTGGCAGAGGGCGGTTGCGGCTTGCGTCAGAGCGACGCGCTGTTTGCCCACGTAAAAAATATGCCGTCCTTGATGGCGCGGCTTGATGCGGCGCTTGACGGGCACAGCGTTGCGGCGCTGGGAGTTTCCACGCGTCCGCGTGACGCGGAGGGCTCGTATATGCCTTGCTTTTTGGCTGGTGACGCGGCGGCGAGAGCCTTTGCGGCAGGACGGAATATTTCCGTTTATGAGTTTTCCCACCAGAGCGGTCACATTATGGCGGCGGCGTATTCGTCGGGTGAGTCGGCGCGTTTGCTGAATGAACCCTTTTGCGCGTTTCACGTATCGGGTGGCACTACGGAGCTGGTTCGTGTCATGCCCAAGACAGCGGGCTTTGACGTAACTCTGCTTGGCGGCACGTTGGATCTTAATGCAGGTCAGGCTATCGACAGAGTTGGTGTTGCTATGGGACTCAAGTTTCCATGCGGTCCCGCGCTGGAGCAGCTGGCACTTGCCAATACTTCAAAAGTGCCCAAGCCACGCATATGCGTTAAAGGACTTGATTGCAATTTGTCGGGTCTTGAAAATCTGGCGACGGGGCTTTACAAAAAAGACAACAATGCCGAGCTGTGTGCGGCGTACGTGCTGAAATTCGTAGGTGAGACGCTTCGCGCTATGACGCGTAATGTTCGTGAGCAGTATCCCGGTACACCTGTTTTATATGCGGGCGGCGTTATGAGCAACAGCATTATCAAGGGTATGCTGCGAGGAGAAGGTAACGTATATTTTTCCGAGCCTGCTTTTTCCGCCGACAACGCGGCGGGCGTGGCGCTTTTGTGCCGTGCCGCACATAGAGCGGAGGCGTGTAAATGACGGGTGAGCGCAAAATGTTCAGCGTTACTCAGGTAAATGAGTATATAAAAATGCTGATAGACGGTGAGAGAGCACTGTCGCACATTCTCATACGTGGTGAGATATCCAACTTTAAAAATCACTATGCCACAGGTCACTTTTATTTCACGCTGAAGGACGAGGGCAGCTCTATGAAGGCTGTTATGTTCCGCAGCGCTGCGCAAAAGCTGGGATTTGTTCCCCGTGACGGCATGAAGGTCATTGTGGCAGGGCGCGTTGCTGTGTTTCCCCGTGACGGCGTATATCAGATATATGCCGAGGATATACAGCCCGACGGAGTCGGTGCGCTGTACTTTGCTTTCGAGCAGCTCAAGGCAAAGCTGGAGGCAGAGGGCTTGTTTGACTCCGCGCGCAAGCGTCCGATAGTGCAGTTCCCGCGCAAAATAGGCGTTGTTACATCGCCCACCGGTGCGGCGATACAAGATATGATAAACATTCTCACCCGTCGGTATCCGGCGGTGGAGGTATATATTTACCCGGCGCAGGTGCAAGGTCCTACGGCACCGCCCACACTGTGCGCGGGAATAGAATTTTTCAACCGAGCACTGCCCGTGGACACCATAATAATCGGTCGCGGCGGAGGCTCGCTGGAGGATCTTTGGGCGTTCAACAATGAAACGCTGGCGCGTTACGTTGCGGCGTCAAATATTCCCGTAATTTCGGCGGTAGGTCACGAGGTTGACTTTACCATCTGTGATTTCGCGGCAGACCTGCGAGCTCCCACGCCCTCGGCGGCGGCAGAGCTTGCCGTGCCCGACAGACAGGAGCTTGCGGCGCGTGTGGGCGCTTTTGAGACACGGCTGTCAAGTGCGCTTTCCCGCGGTGTCGCCGAAAAGAGACGACGTGTGGATATGCTTGCGTCCTCCCGTATTCTCAGCGATCCTATGCGCTTCGTGGACGATAAAAAAATGGCGGTTGCGTCAATGAGTGAGCGACTTGATATGGCAAGTGCTCATATTTGCGACAGATCGCGGCGGGAGCTGTCGGTTCGCGCGGCGCAGCTGGGGGCTCTCAATCCCTTTGCGGTCATGACGCGAGGATATTCTGCGGTATTCGCCGAGGACCGCGCGGTAAAGTCGGTAAAACAGCTGACTGTCGGTGAACGCGTAAAGCTCAAGCTGAACGACGGTGAGGCAGAGGCAAATATTATAAGTACAAAAGAATTCGAGAACGTATAATGGAAAATTTGAATTTTGAACAGTCGCTTGAGCGACTTGACGTAATAGTAAAACTGCTTGAAAGCGGAAATGCGCCTCTTGAGGAGTCCATGAAGCTTTATGAGGAGGGAATTGCCCTTGTGCGCGCGTGTAACAGCGCGCTGGAGCGCACCGAGGCTAAAATAAAACTGTTGCAGAGCGGTGAGAACGGTAATTTTACCGCTGTGCCGTTCTCTGCGGAGGGAGCAAAATAATGCAGCTTGATTTTAAAAAAGACGAAGTCATAAAAATGCTTGACGAGGATGCCAAGCTGGTGGAAAATGCGTTGCACGGCTATCTTTCGGCAAATGATATTCACCTTCAGGTGTTGCTTGACGCCGAGCGCTACAGCATTTTTGCGGGCGGCAAGCGCATACGTCCCGCACTTGTTATTGAATTTTGCCGTCTTTTCGGCGGCGAGATAAAGGCGGCTCTGCCTTTTGCGGCGGCTGTGGAGATGGTGCATACCTATTCGCTCATACACGACGACCTGCCGTGTATGGATGACGATGAGCTGCGCCGCGGACGTCCCACCTGTCACCGTCAGTTCGGCGAGGCAAACGCATTGCTTGCGGGCGACGCACTTCTGACCTACGCTTTCGAGATAACGGCTCAAAACAGATACGTTGACGATCTGTGTGCCGCTTCTGCCGTTGTGGCACTTGCTAAGGCGGCGGGAAGTCTTGGTATGGTGGGCGGTCAGGTCATCGATCTTATAGGCGAGACGCGGGAGCTGGATTTTGAAACGCTGCTTCGTCTGCACCGACTCAAGACAGGCGCGCTGATAAAGGTATCGGCACTGCTCGGCTGTCTGGCGGCAGGCTTGACCAAGGGTGACATGAAGTCGCTTGAGGCAACGGATTATGCCGAAAAGATCGGACTTGTATTCCAGATAATAGATGATATACTGGACGTCACAGGCGACGAGGCAACGCTTGGCAAGGCGTGCGGAAACGATGCGGCGCATAATAAGACCACGTTTATGACGTATTTCGGTATTGATGAAGCGCGCAAATATGCGGGTGAGCTTACCGACCGCGCTGTTGCGTCCATCAGCAAGTATGAGGGAAGTGAGCGTCTTTGCGCGCTGGCATACTTCCTGCTTGACAGAGATTATTGATGCGAGTTGATGTTTATCTTGCCGCTACGGGACGGGCAAAGAGCCGTGAGGCGGCAAAACGACTTATAGAGACTGGCAGAGTCAGCATTGACGGAGTGGCGGTATCCAAGGCGTCCGAAAATGTGGACGAGGCGGCAGAGCACGAGGTAATAATTGCCGAAACGGATGAGTTTGTCAGCCGTGGAGGGCTAAAGCTTGAGGCTGCGCTGGACGCATTCAAGATCGACGTAACCGGCATGCGCGCCGCCGATATCGGCGCGTCCACGGGTGGATTTACCGATTGTCTTTTGCGCCGAGGAGCGGAGCTTGTATATGCGGCGGACTCGGGGCACGGTCAGCTTGATGAGAGGCTGTGTTGCGACGGGCGAGTCGTAAACATTGAGGGCTTCAATGCGCGCAAGCTGTGTGAGGGAGAGCTTGGCGGCATCGGCACGGGACTTGATATTGCCGTGATGGACGTTTCGTTTATATCGCAAACATATATATTGCCCGGTATACCCAATTTGCTCAAGGCGGGCGGACTCCTTGTGAGTCTGATAAAGCCGCAGTTTGAGGCGGGCAGAGCCGCCGTGGGCAAGGGCGGTATTGTAAAACATAAGCAAGACAGGCTGGCTTCTGTCAGACGCGTTATGGACTGCGCGGCGGCAAGCGGCTTTGGATATATAGGCTTGATCACATCTCCGATCACGGGAGGTGACGGAAATGTTGAATATCTCCTTGCCGTGAAGCAGGGATCAGACAATGCTTTTCCGGATGCCCGAAGCATTGGCAGATTGATATAGGAGGGCCCTATGGATAAGATTAAAAATGTTGCCATTATTACAAATTACAACATTGCCGAAAAGGCATTGTCGGCGGTAACGGTGGCTGAAAAATTTATAAAATTCGGATGCGAGGTGTTTTTACCCGGCACCGCGCGCGAGCGGCTGGGTCGCATGCGCAAATTGCGTCGTGAGTTTAACTTTTTGAGCATTGACGAGGTATATGCGAGTGCGGATATACTTGTGGTCTTGGGCGGTGACGGTTCGATACTTGAGGCGGCACGCCGCGCAGCCATAAACAAAACCCCTATACTAGGCATCAATCTCGGACGTCTTGGTTATATGGCGGAGCTTGAGATGGATGAGCTCAAATTACTCTCGGGCTTGTTTGAGGGAAAATTTGAGATCGTTCAGCGCAGTATGCTGGCGGTGACCATGATAGATACTCACGGTCAGTCCAAACTTACGTCGTTTGCGCTCAACGATGCGGTGGTATCCGGCGGCTCTGTGGCAAGAATGGTGGACATAGAGTTGAAAGCCGGCGGTGAACTGATCAGCACGTATCGTGCGGACGGACTTATCGTTGCCACGCCAACGGGTTCAACTGCGTATTCCATGTCCGCGGGCGGCGCGATATGCGATCCTGCGCTTAATTGCTTTTGCGTGACACCCATTTGTCCGCATTCGCTTGCGGCGCGTCCGCTTATATTCCCGGACAGCGCAACACTTGAAGTACGTAATATTTGTAACAGAGAAAAGAATTTATTTCTGACTATTGATGGCCGCACCAATTACGAGCTGTTTCGCGGCGAAACGGTTTGTGTGACCAAATCCGACAAGACTACAAGACTTATCAAACTGCGCGAACGAAGCTTTTACAGCACACTGCGTGAGAAAATGGTAAACGGTTAAGAAAGAAGAGGTAATATATATGAAATCTACAAGACAGCAGACAATAATGAAATTGGTGTCCGATGAAGTCATCCAGACTCAGGACGAGCTTATAGTAAGACTCGGACAGCTTGGCTATAACGTAACTCAGGCTACCGTATCGAGAGATATCCGCCAGCTCAAGCTGACCAAGGTGCCGACAGGCCAGGGTACTTACAGATATATGATCCCCACCAGTGTGACAGGGCATCATTTTAAAAAAATAAACGAAACGCTTATGGCGGCAATTATAAAGACAGATCATGTTTCCAATATTGTCGTTGTCACTACCTATCCCGGAATGGCGCAGGCTTTGGCGGCTGGTATAGACCAGACCAAGACCGCGGATATTTTGGGTTGTGTCGCCGGCGATGATACCATTATCGTCATTACACGAAGCGAGCAGGCGGCACAGACTTTTTGCTTGGATTTTGCTCCTTCGATGATATGATCCGGGACAGCATATGCTGAGGTCATTACAGATAAAAAACATAGCCGTAATAAAATCGGCTGATATCGGGATGGGCAATGCTTTTACCGTGCTTACGGGTGAGACGGGCGCAGGCAAGTCCATCATCATTGACAGTATATCGTTGCTTATGGGCAGTCGCGCGCCCCGCGAGCTTATACGCTCGGGTGAGAGCCGTGCTAACGTCAGCGCGCTTTTTGAGGATGTCAGCTCAAATACCGTGGCGTTGCTGGATGAATACGGCATTGATTGCGAGGACGGCGGTGTTTTGCTCAGCCGAACAGTATCGGCTGACGGAAGAAGCGTGGCACGTGTCAATGGGCAATCAGTGACGCAGACCATGCTTCGCGAGATCGGCAGGACGCTGATAACCATACACGGTCAGCACGACAATCAGCGCCTTATGCAAAAGTCTTATCATATTCGTCTGCTGGACGCGTATGCGGGGCTTGACGCCGCACTTGATAAATACCGGGAGGTATATCAAAACCTGAAGGCTGTTCGTGCGGAGCTGGAGGCGTTGCGGCGGGATGATGCCGAAAAAATGCGGCTTCGCGATATACTTGAATATCAGATAAAAGAAATTGATGCGGCTCGCCTGAAAAAGGGCGAGGAGGAAGAGCTGAGTGCCGAGCGCTTGCGTCTTCAGAGCATCGAGAAAATCAAAAAGCAAACTGATTTTGCTTATCGCGCGCTTTACGGAAGCGAAAAAGGCTCGGCGGTGCTGTTGCTTGACAAAGCCGGCGAGGCACTTGCCCGTATCGCGCAGGTAATACCTGAGGCTGCGGAGCTTTCCGAAAGGCTGGCGGGTTACCGTTATGAAATAGAAGATATTGCCATGACAGCTCGCGGATATGCCGACGACAGTGATGGAGATCCTACGGCGCGTCTTGACAAAATAGAGAGCAGACTGGACGTGATCACCAAGCTTGAGCGCAAATACGGTGCGGATATTGAGGCGGTGCTTGCGTTCCGTGACAGTGCGGCGGCGCGGCTTGACGGTATTGACAATATGGACGCTCGCGCGGAGCAGCTGCAAGAGAGCGCTCGCAAGCTTGAAGCGGAGGCACGTAATATCGCCGCAGATCTGAGCGCGCGTCGAATGAATTGCGCAAAGCAGGCGGCTGAACGCGTGTGCGAAACGCTGTCGTATCTGGATATGCCGGGTGTCAAGTTTGAGATTGCGGTGAGACCCTGCGAGCTTTGCGCCGACGGCGCGGACGAGGTGGAGTTTATGATAGCCGCAAACCCGGGGGAGCCTGCGGTTCCTCTCGCAAAGACGGCATCGGGCGGCGAGCTTTCGCGTGTTATGCTGGCGCTCAAGTGCGTGCTGTCCGAAAACGACGGTATAGACACTATGATATTTGACGAGGTTGACGCGGGCATTTCGGGCAAGACATCACGCAAGGTTGGAGTCAAGCTCAGCGAGCTCTCTCGCAGTGCGCAGGTGCTGTGTGTTACCCACTCGGCGCAAATAGCCTCGCTTGCCGACGATCATTTGCTTATCTCCAAGTCCGAGGTTGACGGTCGCGCCGAAACAGACGTGCGTGTTATTGAGGGCGAGGATCGGGTAAACGAGATCGCGAGAATTCTTGGCGGTATCAATATAACCGAAACACAGCGGGATGCCGCAAGGGAGCTGATGAAACATGACTAAGACCAACGCAATGCGCCGTCTTGATACGGCAAAAATAAAGTACGAAATTTGTGAGTATGTGCCCGACGAAAGCGATCTTTCGGGTGTTCATATCGCAGAACAGATAGGCAAGCCTCGGGAGATAGTTTTCAAGACGCTTGCCGCCAAGGGCGACAAAAGCGGTATCGTAGTATTTTGTATTCCGTGCGCCGAGGAGCTTAATATGAAAGCGGCGGCGCAGGTCAGCGGAAACAAAAGCATTGAGCTGCTTCACGTCAAGGACCTTTTTGCGGCAACGGGATATATACGCGGCGGCGTTTCGCCTATCGGTATGAAAAAGAACTATCCCGTGTATATCGACGCGTCGGCGGAGCAGCACGAGCGTATCGCGCTCAGCGGCGGTATAAAGGGCGCTCAGCTGCTGCTTGACAGAGCCGAGATAATAAAATTCCTCGGCGCTACGGTGTGCCCCATCATAAGATAGCGCGCATCACACAAAAAGAAAAATATTTTTATCCACAAATAATAAATTCGTCGGCGTGATGATCACGCCGAAGTGAAAGAGACGGAAAAACATTATGCAAAACATTAAAAAACTTATTGCCGAGGCTGTGGCGCGGTGCGCCGCAAATGCGTTTCCCGGCAGTGTGCTGACGGCAGAGGATGCCGCGGGCATGCTTGAATATCCCCCCGATTCCACACTGGGCGACTTAGCGCTTCCTTGCTTCAAGCTGAGCAAAACGCTGCGTCGTTCTCCCGTTCAGATAGCGCAGGCGATCGCCGACGGACTCGCCTCCGAGGCACAGCATGAGGGCAGTCCCATAGGGGCGGTCAGCGCGGTAAACGGATATCTTAATATCAAAATTTCCGATAAATATCTTATCGGCGCGGTATTGCCCGAGATACTTGAAAAGAGAGAAAAGTACGGAGCACCACGCGGATACGAGGGTAAAAAAATAGTCCTTGACTATTGCTCTCCCAACCTTGCAAAGCCCTTCCACATAGGACATCTCGGCACGACGGTTATCGGTCACTCGCTCAAGATGCTGTATGAATTTGCAGGCGCGGATTGCGTTGGTATCAACTACGTCGGTGACTGGGGAACTCAGTTTGGTAAAATGATGGTTGCTTATAAAAAATGGGGCAACCGTGAAGAGGTAGAGCGCGGCGGCATGGATGCACTGGTCGAGCTTTACGTTAAGATCAATAACGCCATTTCCGGCAACGAGGAGCTGGGAATACCTGCGGACAAATCGCTGGCGGACGAGGCGCGCGCCGAGTTCCTCAAGCTGGAGCAGGGAGACGAGGAAAATATCGCGCTGTGGCGTTGGTTCGTTGAGCTGTCCAGCAACGCAAATCAAGAAATACTCGATATGCTGGGCGTCACCTTTGATTCCCACAAGGGTGAGAGCTTTTACACCGATAAAATGCCCGCGCAGGTTGAAAAGCTGCGCGAGATGGGACTGCTCAAGATCGACGACGGTGCGTCCATCGTTGACCTTTCCGAGTACGATATGCCGCCCTGCCTGATACTCAAGCGCGACGGCTCCACTCTGTATCCCACCCGTGACATTGCGGCGGCTGTGTACAGAAAGCAGGAATATGATTTCGACAAGTGCGTTTACGTCACCTCGGCGGGGCAGAGCCTGCACTTCGCCCAGTGGTTCAAGGTAGTTGAGATGATGGGATACGATTGGTACGACGGACTTGTTCACGTTCCTTACGGCACCGTCAGCATCAACGGCTCCAAGCTTGCAACCAGAACGGGCAACGTAATATTGCTCCGCGATCTGTTCGCGCTTGCCATTGACAAGGTAAAGGCGATCATGGACGAAAAGAGTCCCGATCTTGCCAACCGCGACGAAGCGGCAGAAGCAGTGGGCGTTGGCGCTATCGTGTTCTATTATCTGTCGGGCAACCGCATGAGAGATATCAACTTCATTCTTGAGGACGCGCTCAGCTTCGACGGCAATACCGGTCCCTACGTTCAGTACACCTATGCCCGTACCTGCTCTATACTCGAAAAGGCAGGCGAGATAAAGGCTGACGAGCTCAAAATCACAGCACCCGAAGAAAGCGAGCTGCTTAAGGTACTGTGCCGTTTCCGCGAACGTACCGAGGCGGCGCTCTGCGACCACGAGCCCTTCTACATCACGCGCTTTATTCTTGAAGTCGCGTCGGCGTTCAACAGATTCTATCATAACTGCCGTATTCTCGGCGAGCAGGACGAGGCTGTCCGCGCTACCAGAATCAAGCTGACCGAGGCGGCAAATATCGTGCTCGGCAGAGCATTCGGACTTATCTGTCTGAAGAAAATGTCAAAGATTTAAAAAATTTTAATGTAAATAGAGGTAATTCAAATGTCCGGACATAGCAAATGGGCTAACATCAAGCACAAAAAAGAAAAAACAGACCGTCAGCGCGCCAGCGTGTTTACCAAGATCGGTAAGGAAATTACCATCGCGGTAAAGGCAGGCGGCGGCGATCCCACTTCCAACTCCAAGCTTCGTGACCTTATTTCCAAGGCAAAGGCTAACAACGTACCTAACGATAACATCGAGCGTTGCATCAAGAAGGCAATGGGTGCCGACAGTGCAAACTACGAAAAGGTTACTTACGAGGGCTACGGTCCTTGCGGTATCGCGGTTATCGTTGAGGCTACGACCGATAACCGTAACCGTACCGCAGGCGAGGTTCGTCACTTCTTTGATAAGTTCGGCGGCAACCTTGGTCAGGTTGGTTGCGTAGGTTATCTGTTCTCGGATAAGGGCGTTATCATCATTCTCCGTGAGGATGTCAAGGATGAGGACGCGCTTATGGAAACCGCACTTGAGGCAGGCGCAGCTGATTTCGTTTCCGACGAGGAAATGTTCGAGATCTACACCGAGGTTGACGATCTTTACGCCGTTAAGGAAGCACTTGAGGCGGCAGGCTACACTATTGAGTCTGCAGAGGAGGACAAGATCCCCTCTACCTACGTTACTCTTGAGGGTGAGGATGACATCAAGCACATGAATCTGTTGCTTGAAAACCTCGAGGATAATGACGACGTTATGAACGTATACCACAACTGGGAAAACTGTGATTGATAACATCAAAAACGGGCACAGCAGAAAAGACTGCCGTGCCCGTTTTATTATTCATTAGGTATTTCTGCAAGATCGGCTTCTGTTATGTCAAATTCAGCCGTTATTGGGGTGCCGCTTAATACTTTGGTTATCCTGTAATGCCCGGGAGTGGGCGGAAGATCGTTTTCAAGAAACATATATCTGCATAAGCAGCTTGTTCCTGCTGTAAGCGGAGCTTGTTTTGGAACTACGTAAGATCTGTCATTATCTTCGGCAATTTCATTGAGTGTTGATACTTTACGCCATTCTCCGTTTTCATATTTTTCTAATATAAAATATACGGGATTATATACAAAGCCTAAATTATCATGATCAGTTATACTGATGAAAAAACCTGTTTTACCAAAGCTCTCCAGCTCAATGTCAATATTCCACGTGCTTCTTTCAGCGTCCGGGTCTACCCAAGGAATTTCGTATAATGTATCGACATTTGTAACCATAGTGGTTACATCCGGGGCGGCGGTTTGTGTGTCTGTTGTGGTTATATTTGAAGGGGGGGGATCTTCAAGTTGTGAAGATGAGCATCCACACAGTATAAGTAGAAAGCTGAAAGTAATAATTAATATTGATGCTTTTAATGCTCCCATCTCGCCTCCGATTCTGCACGTACATTCATGATAACTGTATAAAATCCGGGATATATGCGTGTTGCTAACGCAGCAGTTCGTACATTATTTATATATACACTTCCGCTATGTATTCCATAAATAATATCATTATTTACAACAGGTCCACCGCTGTTTCCGCTGACGGTATAAGCGGAATATTGAAAAGTATTATTAGATACACTGATGATTGATCCTGGAGAACTCCACTGTGAGTAGTCATCTTTATCACTAGGATAGCCAATGGTATTTACATTTAATCCGACATTGGAGGCAGTACATACTTGGACTCCGTAAAATCCAAAGGAATTACCCAAGCCAAGACTTATTTGCATTATACACCAATCATAATTGCTATCTGTAACGCTAAAATAATCGCCGTCTTCATTTTCCACCAAATATGCTGCATCAACATAATTTTGCGGAACAGACATGGTTACATTGTTAGCTATGGCATAATACATATCTTCGCTTTCTCTACCGGCATAATACTCTACATAGTGTGCCCAACCATCACGTTCATTTTCTTCAAATTCTAATTCCCAAACATTATGAGCGGATGTTAATATAATATCATAACTTATTAGACTTCCAGTACCAAGCCAATATTCATCGATAATTCCGTCGTTGTGTTTGCTGTCAAAGGCTGCTCTTACCATTCCTACTTTTAAGTTGGCTGGCGATTGAAGAGTTCTACCATGTGAATCGGGAGATGTATATGTGGACATAGCTTGACACATTATTTCATTTGATGGAGTATAAGCATTCAAAACTAAATTCGTTGTAGCTAATTCGTTTACAGTAAAACGTTCTTGGGTAACAGTACCGTCTTGATGTTTGGTTAAAATGACCTCTTCGGTTGTGGAGGATAATGGGTTATTGTTAGTAAAAAAGGCGTTTTGATCTGTTAAATACACTTTAGGCTCTTTTGAATAAATTTCAGTAGCACTAACAGTGAATGAAAATAGGGATAGTGTGGTTAACACCAGTAGTAAAGCGATCCATCTGCGTTTTTTCATCACAATTTTCTCCTTGAATAAAAATATTTGACATGTCAATATACTATTTATTAATATATTGACTGCTGTAATATAATTATACAATACTATTTTTAAAATGTCAATATAAAAAATGGTATTTTGAGACTATTTTTAAAAATATCTCATGATATATTACAATGAGAAATTTTTTATCAAGATTATATAGATATTATTAACCATACAAGTTATCATAAATGTTTTTACTATTCTGTTTTTATGGCGTTTTACTTGCTTCTTTCATTATCTCCTCATTTATCTCGCGCATGGTTTCGACGGGAATTTTGATATATCGGCGGTCGTATGTGATCAGACCGTTGATCTCCTCCTCGACGTCCGAGACCTGGGTGTAGACAGCGGCGCAAAGTCCTTTTTTTATAAGCGGCTTGAGCTTTTTGAGATACAGCTTGCGCAGTGCGGCGACATAGTCCTCCTGCGTGCGGAATTTTTTGTAGCCGAATTCCTTGTCCTCGCAAAAGACGTGTCCGTCAACCTTCATAGAGTATCCGCCGAACTCGCTGAGCACCACGGGGCGCGGGTCCTTGGGGACTTTAAGCGGCGTGTAGTAAGTGTGCAGACTTTTCAGTGTGGTGATGTTCTTGCCCTGATCGTGCCAGCCGCTGACCGAGTCGATGACGCGGGTGTCGTCAAGGGCGCGAAGCTTTTCGGTCATCATCTCCGAGTCGAACTGGCCCCAGCCCTCGTTGAATATTACCCAGCCGCCGATGCAGGTGCAGTTGTAAAGCTGGTTGACGGTTTCGTCGATAGAATCAATAAATTCTGCACGACCGTCCGCGTCCTCACGGGCGAAATATTTGTAGTCGTTGTCCTTGTGGTGGAAGCCGAGAAAAGGCAAGGCGGCAACGTGGGTGAATTTATACTCTCCGCCGCCGCTGACAAAGTCCTGCCAGACGATGATGCCGAGACGGTCGCAATGGTAATACCAGCGAAGCGGCTCGATCTTTATGTGCTTGCGGATAAAATTGAAGCCCATGTTCTTGAGCATTGTGAGCTCGTCAATGGCAGCCTCGTCGGAGGGATAGGTGAGCAGACCCTCGGGCCAGTAGCCTTGGTCCAGCACACCGTTAAGAAAATACGGCTTGCCGTTGAGCAGCAGGCGAGGCGTGCCGCGCTCGTCCTTGCCCACCGAGAAGGAGCGCACGCCGAAATAGGAATATATTTTGTCGTCGCCGGCGGTGATCTCAACGTCATAAAGCATAGGATGCTCAGGTGACCACAGCCGGAAGTCGTAGGAGAGCGTCACCTGCTTTTGATCGAAGCTTTGCTCGATTATTTTTTGCTCGCCGTCATAAACGGTAACTGTCTGTGCGCCATCAAAATCGGAAAAAATATCGACCTCTTTTTTGGTGGTGTCGGTCTTGATGCGCAGGGTTTTTATGTGATCTTTGGGCATGTATTCAAGCCAGACCGATTGCCAGATGCCGCTTTGCGCGGTATACCATATGCCGCCGCGGTGGGAGCTTTGTTTGCCGCGTGCGCCGCAGGAGCGCTCGGTGGTATCGGTGACCTCCACGGTCAGCTTATTTTTACCCGATTTTATCACATAGCTGATGTCAACACAAAATGCGGTGAAGCCGCCGCGATGATGCGCCACGTGGGTATCGTTGATATACACTTCACACTCCTGATCTACCGCGTCAAAGTGAAGCAGCACACTGCCGCTTGCCATCTCATCATTGACCGTGAACGTGCGGTGATATACCAGCTTTTCGTCTTTGCCCAGAACAAATCCCGCGCACAGTCCGCTGCTTGAGGTTTCGGGGGAGAAGGGAACGAGTATCTTTTCGTCAAAGCTTATGGCGGTTTCGTTGGCTTTTACTTTTGCAAGATCCCATTTGCCGTTGAGGCAAATATAGCCGTCGCGCCGCATTTGCGGACGGGGGTGCTCCGAGTGGGGAATGTCGCCTGTTTTATATATTGTAGTCAGCATGATAGAATGTCCTTTTTGATATTTTTTATATTGTAACATAAAAAGAGCGGTTAGTAAATATAAAAATAAAAAATGTGTTTTTCCTCTTGATTATTGACGCAATAAAGGATATAATTATATAGATTATATTATATGGTGTGAAAAATGAACAAATATAAAAAACTTCTTTCCGATACAGTCATACTTGGCATAGGCACGTTTGCGTCCAAGGCGCTGGTGCTGCTTATGATGCCGCTTTATACACAATGCCTGTCGCCCTCTGACTACGGAACGGCGGATATTATATCCCAGACAGCTAACCTGCTTATCCCGCTGGCGTGCGCCGGGATCTGCGACGGACTTTTTCGTTTTACGCTTGATTCGGGTACGGACAAGCCCACGGTGTTCAGGACAAGCTTTACCATGCTGCTGCTGTCAACGCTTGTTTTTCTTGCGCTCTCGCCCATACTTTTTACAATAAATTATTTTTCCGGATATGCGTGGCTGATTGTTTTGTATGTCTTGTCCGCAAACATTCACTCGGTTTGTGCCCAATATATTCGTGCTTGTGACCGTCCTAAACTGTTTTCGATACAGGGTATAATTAACACGGCGCTTGTGGTCGGGCTTAACATTTTGTTCCTTGTTGTGTTCGACATGGGTGTGCTGGGATATGTTTTGTCGGTAGTTATAGCCGACGCGCTGGTCAGCATTTTCCTTATAATTACGGCGAAGCTTTACCGCGATATACACGTAGGAAAGTTCTCCCGAGGGCTTGCGGGTAAGCTGATGCGCTACAGCCTGCCTATGATCCCCACCACAATTTTCTGGTGGATAACCAACGTGTCCGACAGATATATGGTCACCTGGATATGCGGCGACGCTGTCAACGGAGTTTACAGCGCGGCATACAAGATCCCCACGCTGATAACGCTTTTGTGCGCAGTCTTTTATGAGGCGTGGCAGTTTTCCGCCGTCAAGGACGCCGAGCAAAAGACCAAGTCCGACTTTTTCGCAAAGGTCTTCGGTTATTATTCGGGACTTATGTTTATGGGCGGCGCGGCGATAGTTTTGCTCTCCAAGCTGTTTGTTAAAATATTGCTTGCCGATACGTATTCGGACGCAGTAATGTACATTCCAACGCTGACGGCGGCGTCGGTATTTTCGGCTCTGACTACTTTTATGGGAAGCGTTTATTTGGTTAAAAAGAAGAGCATGCTGTCGTTTTTGACTTCTATGCTGGGCGCGGCGATGAACATTCTTTTAAATGTTATTCTGATACCGTCCATGGGCGCGCAGGGCGCGGCTATAGCTACTGTTGTCAGCTATGTTGCTGTGTTCATTGTACGTACCGTGACGGCACAGCGTCAGATCAGCTTTTATGTAAATTACGTCAAGCTGGCAGTAAACACATTGCTGCTTGCGGCAGAATGTGCGGCGGTCATACTGGCGCCCCCGTATTGGTATTTGTACGCCGGCGGAATTGCGCTCGTAATGCTTTTGCTCAACGCAAAAATACTGATCGATTTTGCCAAAGCAACACTTGCGGGACTTCGCAGACGGAGCAAGGCGTCGGAATGAGACAACTGAAGGTTAATTCAAATGAACGAAAAATATAGATTTACAAAACTTGCTTGTTATACAAACAATCTGTCAATGTCGGTGGCGGGCAACTTATCGCCATTGCTGTTTCTTACTTTCCGTGAGCAATACGGACTTTCGTATTCATTGCTTGGACTTCTTGTACTGATCAACTTTGTCACACAGCTGACCATTGATCTGATATTTTCTTTTTTCTCGCACCGCTTCAATATCGCGCTGACAGTCAGGATAACTCCGCTGATCACGCTTACGGGATTTTTGATATATGCCATTATGCCCATGATATTTCCCTCGGCGGCGTATGCGTTTATATTGTTTGGAACTGTGGTATTCTCATTTGCGGCGGGGCTTTCCGAGGTGCTTACCAGTCCCGTTGTGGCGGCGATCCCCTGTGATAATCCCGACAGGGAAATGAGCAAGCTGCACTCCATCTACGCATGGGGTGTTGTGGCGGTAGTCATTGTCAGCACGGCGTTCATCAAGCTTTTCGGCGCGCATAACTGGCACTATCTCGCGCTTATCTGGACGGTTATTCCGCTTATCTCAACAATAATGTTTTCGCGTGCCGAGTTGCCGCCCATGACAACGCCCGAGCGTGCGTCGGGAGCGTTACGCATGTTTGGTAATCCGCGCATGATCTTGTGTGTTGCGACCATTTTTCTGGGCGGCGCGGCTGAATGTACCATGTCGCAGTGGTGCTCGGGTTACATAGAAAGCGCGCTGGGCCTGCCCAAGGTTTATGGTGATGTTTTCGGAGTTGCCGTGTTTGCGCTTATGATGGGTATCGGCAGATCGTGGTACGCCAAAAGCGGACGCCGCATATACCCCGTGCTTATTGGCGGATTTTTGGGCGCGGCGGCGTGTTACGTGGGCGCGGCGGTGTCGGGCAATGCGATACTTGGACTTATCGCTTGCGCGCTGACGGGATTTTGCACTTCCATGCTGTGGCCGGGAAGCCTTATTATGATGGAGGATATTCTTCCGTCGGTAGGCGTTGCGGCTTACGCGTTTATGGCGGCGGGCGGTGATATGGGCGCGGCGATAGCGCCCCAGCTGGTGGGAATTATCGCGGACTTTTCGTCACAAAACAGCGGCATGACAGCACTTGCTGAAAGTATGGGCGTAGCGCCGGATCAGCTGGGTATGCGAATAGGTATGCTTGTGGCGGCGGTGCTGGCGCTGGCAGGCGTTGCGCTGGTCATGATAGTATGCAAAAAATTTGCGGCAAAAAAGCAACAATAAACCAAAAACCGCATCGGTACAAAACCGATGCGGTTTTTACGTTAAAGATTACTCATAAAGCATACTGCTTTGCCGAGGCAACGGACGGAGTTCAGCTCGTCGCCCACGTAAACCAGCGGCTCAAATGCGGGGTTCTCGGGATTCAGAACCAGCTTGCCGCGGTCGGGGTAGAAGTACCAGCGCTTGAGCGTAGCCTCGTCTCCTATGACAACTGCGGCGATCTCACCGTTTTCAACCAGGGGCTGGGAGCGTATAAACACCACGTCGCCGTCGTGTATGCGGGCGCCTATCATGCTGTCGCCCTTAGCCACGAGACAAAAATCCGCTTGTATGGATTCGCTGGCGTCAATATATGAGGTGTGCATCTCGTCCGCAAACAACGGCTTGCCGCAGGCTATCTCGCCAAGCATGGGAAAGCGTTTGTTTTTTATGGGGCGAGCTCCCGAGGGCAGTGCGGCGTATTGCTCGTCGTTATCCCAGCCGGTCAGGTACGTGGGGGAGACACCCAGCAGCAGTGCCAGCGCCTGAAGCTTTTCCATGGGAATGTTGGTTACGATTCCGTTTTCATATTTATATATTGCCTGCCGTGTGGTGTGTATTGCTCTTGCAACGTCCTCCTGCGACAGCCCTTTTTTATTTCGAGCGATTCGAAGCTTTTCACCTACAGTCATATCGGTAACCTCCGTAATATTTGAGTTAATTATAACAAATAACTTGTCAGTTGTCAATATTTTTTGAAAAATCAGCAAAAATGACTTGACAAGTTTCAAAATATATGGTATCATGTATGTAACTTGAAAAGTTGCACAAAATTTATTCAGGCTGTTTTATTTAAAAATCTGCCATAATGGGGCTATGACAGGCAATTAATTACGGCTTGAATTAAATTTTACGGGGCGTGTAACTTTGCAAGTTTCAAAAAAACAAGGAGAATGATATGAAAATGAAATTTAAAAAAGGAGGCCTGCCCCATGGCTCAAATAACTAAATCGCTGTCTCTTGACGTGTCGCGTCAAAACAGACGCCGCGCTATACTTGCCAAGCAGTTTGACAACGGTTCGCGGTTCTTGAATATTCAATTGAATAATGAGGGCGAGCCTATCACGGTGGCGCAAAATTCGGTAGTGCTTATCAATGCCACACGCGCTGACGGCGCAAGAGAGTCGTTTGTGGGGGGCGTGAACGATGACGGAAGTGTTACCGTTCCGATAACGTATTGGATGCTTGAGATGCCGGGCAAGGTCATGTGTGATGTGTCGGTAATATCCGAGCAGGAAAGCAAGCTGAGCACGCTGGGATTTGCGATAGAGGTTGAAAAAGCTAACGGCACGGGCGAGGATATTGCCGATACCGAGGATTGCGGTATTCTTGTACAGCTCATAGCCGATGTCAAACGGCTTGAGGATGATTTTCAGAGCGTGTTTGTCCGTTATTCGGCAAATGCCGACGGCACCGATTACAGTGATGTATGGTCAGACGGAATGCAGTATATCGGTATCGCCAATACAGATACAGAACCGAGTGATAAAAGCGGATATATCTGGTGTAGATTTGCTGTTCCCGAGCAAGAGAACAGCGTTACCGTAGACGCGGAGCTGTCTCTTGAGTCTGAAAATCCGGTACAGAACAAGGCAGTGACACAGGAGTTCAAGTTGTTCAACGATGCTGTGGGCGAGATAAACCGACGCGTGTCCTCGCTTGAGAGCGGCGGCGTTGGCGGCGGCAGTGAATACGAGATACCGACATTTGACCTTGCGTTGCATGGTCTGCCGACTATATTGCCCAACGGTGAGTATGTCAAACTTGGCGGCGACACTACAGATATAAAAGCGGCACTTGAAAAGGGTGCTGTGAAAGTCATGGTAAAGTTTAACATGGGGGTGGAAGTTACTGTATCACTTGTCTTAAATCCCGCTTGTTTGCTTGCTACTGGCGAATATTCTTGTACCGCCATAAATGAATTTAACAACACTATACTAATAACCTCCGTGGGCGTTGGTAATAGCTATATTGCCGTAAAATGCACACCGATGGACAACATCATAGGTGCATACATTGATGTCGCGCTTGGAGGTGATTATTGATGGCTGACAATGTTTTGGGCGTTCTTTTTCAAGATATTGCAGATGCTATTCGCGCAAAGACGGGCGGCACGGACACCATGAAGCCTGCGGAATTTCCGGCGCAAATATCGTCCATTGTGACAGGGGGAATCGTTGGCGGCGATACACTTAAATTTAAAGATGGCACTTTTCATGGTAATGCCGGCACACAAATTATCACACATGATTTTGGCTCTGTTCCGGATATGTTGATGATATATGTGTGTGAAGCTAACGATGAGCCATGGACGTTGCAGTTTGTACAGGGCTTTAGCTCTGCTATGCTTGCTTCCGGTATTGAAACTGCATGTCTATTATATTTCAACACTACAGGCGGTTCAGTTGGAATTGGAGCCAGTGATGGTAACGGTATGGAATTAGACCTCGATGGCACGAATTACAAAAAATATGGCGGTGTTCATTCTGTCAACACGAGCACATTCACGGTGGGCATGCCTCGCGTTGAACAGGATGATGGTGTTACCGGAGCTGCTTTCCCTAACGGCAAAGTAATTCGATGGGTAGCACTGGGCGGAATTGTGGGGTAACCCACAAACAAAACAATAACGCCGATGGACTGAACCCCATATGCAGTGTTACTTCTGAATCATTTACGTGCGGAAATTTCAGCTATCCGTTATTTGGCGTGACTTGCGGTTGGTGTGCGTATGCGATGAAATAAGGTGGTGTATCGTGAAGAGATGACCAAAACAAAAGGCAGATGCTGTGCATCTGCCTTTTTAAGGGACTCAGAACCCACGTTTGCGCCAATGATTGCTGTAATCGTTTTTACACTGAGCGCAAACACAGCATTTTTGCTCTGCAAAAATGCGGGGTTCATTCGTCGTGGAGTGGTCGACCAAAACAAAAGCGGATTGCTATGCATCTGCCTTTTGAAGGGACTCTGAACCCACGTTTGCGCCAATGATTGCTGTAATCGTTTTTACACTGAGCGCAAACATAGCATTTTTGCTCTGCAAAAATGCGGGGTTCATTCGTCGTGGAGTGGTCGACCAAAACAAAAGCGGATTGCTATGCAATCCGCTTTTGTTTTGGTGGGCCATCAGGGACTCGAACCCCGGACCGACCGGTTATGAGCCGGTAGCTCTAACCAACTGAGCTAATGGCCCGCTCAATCGACTCAACTATTATATATCTTATTGCGCCGATTGTCAATACTTTTTTGAAAAATTTTTGAAAAAATCCTCATTTGAGCTTCTGCTGACTCATCCATACTCGCATAACTATATTGTGCGGCAGAATCTTGACAGCCAGAACCTGCATTTTGGCTTTGAAGCCCGGAACAACGTAGTCCTTATTTTTCTTTCCCAGCGCTGACCACGCCTTTTTAACTATAAATTCAGGCGTATACATTGCGACGTATTTCTTCACTACAGCATCGCTGTCTTTATTTACAGCGCGGTCGAAAAACGCGGTCTTTGTCCAGAAAGGACACAGCGCCAGAACACGTATTCCTCGGGGAGCAAGCTCTCTGCCGAGGGCGCGGGAAAAACTGAGCACATACGCTTTGGACGCACCGTATACGTTAATATACGGTATGGGTTGAAATGCCGCCACGGACGCAATGTTTATCATTTCGCTGCCGCGGGACATATAAGGAAGTGTCAGATACGCGATGGCAGTCAGCGCGCGACAGTTGAGGTCTATCATGCCGAGGTTTTGCTCAAGAGATATTTTGTCTGTCGCCTCGAATTTGCCGTAGCCGCTGCAGTTTATTAAAAGCGATACCTGCGGCTTATCCTTTTCAAGCAGTTCAAAATATTTTTGTGCCGCCTCGGGAGCTGACAGATCAAGGGAAATCGGACGAACCGCTATGTCGGTATCGTTTTTCAACGCTTCGAGACGCTCAGCATTGCGCGCTATTGCCCACACCTCGTCATACTGACCGTGAGAGGCAAGAGTGCGGACAAATTCGCGGCCGATGCCGCTGGATGCACCGGTTATAACTGCAATTTTACTCATAATAACACCTCATTATACATTCAATGATGTTATTTTATCATATGCTATGAATTTGTTCAATACAAAATTCATATTTTTTGAAAATTAGTATTGCAATAGTAAAATTAGTATGTTATAATATAGCAACATGGAGGCATAGCTCAGTTGGTCAGAGCGCACGGTTCACATCCGTGAGGTCGTAGGTTCGAGCCCCACTGTCTCCACCAGCATTTACGGTTCGATACGGCCATTATAATACGGGGCATTAGCGCAGCTGGGAGCGCACAACACTGGCAGTGTTGGGGTCAGGGGTTCGAATCCCCTATGCTCCACCAAAGCAAAACAGGAAGGCAAAGCCTTCCTGTTTTGCTTTGGTAGACCATACGATGCTGAGCCCCGCATTTTTGCTTTTGCAAAAATGCTATGTTTGCGGCGGCGTGCGGATAAAAATCGCATCGGATAATCACGGCCGCAAACGTGGGTTCAGAATCCCCGTGTCTCAAAAAGCAGACACAAAGCCTTCCTGTTTTGCTTTGGTAGACCATACGATGCTGAGCCCCGCATTTTTGCTTTTGCAAAAATGCTATGTTTGCGGCGGCGTGCGGATAAAAATCGCGTCGGATAATCACGGCCGCAAACGTGGGTTCAGAATCCCCGTGTCTCAAAAAGCAGACACAAAGCCTTCCTGTTTTGCTTTGGTAGACCATACGATGCTGAACCCCGAGATTGCGCATAGCGCAATCTCCAAAGTTTGCGCGAAAACTAGATAAACAAACGTTTACGCTAAGCTCAAGCGCAAACGTGGGTTCAGAATCCCCGTTTCATCGTTACCACGTAGCGTTTTTGTTACGTTATTGTGTCGGCAAACTGATTTTTTTATGAAAAACCTTGCAAGGAATTTTTGAATATGATATAATTAATTAAACCAAAACCCGACTTGATGAGCGCGTGCTCTATAATATATGGAGGTCACAGATATGGATCAGAATAATTTCAACTCTTACAACAATGAAAACAACAATCAGACATCCCAACAGCAAAACATTTACTATCAGCCGCCTACGCCCGATAACTACGGTCAGACACCGCAGTATTCCTACGATTATTCACAGCAGGCGGTATACGGTCAGTATCCCGACAATGCGGCAAGCGATGCCAAAATAGCAGAGCTGGTAGGTTCGGCATTTGGCAAGGGACTGGCGGCTGTTATTATAGGTGAATTGCCTATAGGTTCTATCATCTCCATCGCGCTGGGCTCAAAGGCTGTCAAGCTTTCTCAAAAGGCGAATGAGCTGGCAGCATCTTGCGGTAAGAGAGCAGGGGGCAAGAACATTGCTGCCAAGATACTCGGTAATATCGGAAAATACGTGGGAATAGCAATGACGATCTTCTGGGGGATTTATTTCCTGATCATAGCTCTGGCGGTAGCTGTCGCTTTGTCCGCTTGATGCCGATGTGATAATCCGATACGGATTTTTGCTGTTTCATATTATTAAAAATTAATAAAACAAACGGATACAATTTACCGACAGGGTATTGAGTATCCGTTTGTTTTCGTGTATAATAAATAAAAAGTTTTTAATCCGTTATGAGGTGCTTACCATGAACGAGCAAGGTCTTAATGAGTTTATAAAATCAAATTATCCCGCTATGCTGGATACGCTGCGCCAGCTTTGCGCCATTCCCGCGCCGTCGCATTTTGAGCAGGCGCGCGCCGAATATTGCCGCGAGTGGCTTGAGTCCGTGGGTGCGCAGGGCGTTTATATTGATGACGCGCTGAACGTGGTGTTTCCCATAAACTGCGAGGTCAGTAATGAGATAACCGTTTTTGTGGCGCACACCGACACGGTGTTTCCCGACACCGAGCCTATGCCGTACTTTGAGGACGAGCAGCGCATATGCTGTCCCGGCGTTGGTGACGACACGGCAAGCGTTGCGGTGCTTTTGATGCTGGCAAAATATTTTATCGAGAATAAGATACAGCCGCGCCGCGGTGTGATGTTTGTCTGCAACTCCTGCGAGGAGGGACTGGGCAATCTAAAGGGTACGCGCAAAATTTTTGCGGACTATGAGGGCAGAATAGCGCGGTTTATTTCGCTTGACAGCCACCTGTCCACAATAAGCGACGCCTGCGCGGGATCCCACCGCTATGAGGTGGAGGTGCTGACGCAGGGCGGTCATTCGTATCAGAACTTCGGCAGAGCAAACGCCATTTGCGAGCTGTCCAAAATCGTAGCCGCAATATATGAGATAGATGTTCCGAGAAAAGACGGATGTCGTACTACATATAATGTTGGAAGTATTTCGGGCGGAACGTCGGTCAACACTATTGCTCAGAGCGCAAAAATGCTGTGCGAGTATCGCTCGAATGACCGAGAATGTCTTGAGATAATGCAGCGTAAATTCGAGGAGATATTCAAGAATGCCGAGTCGGACGGCGTGCGAGTGTGCGTCAACAAGATAGGAGACCGTCCTTGTAGTAATATTGACGAGGCGGTTTTGGCGCCCTTGCGCCGTGTGGTCGGTGATACAGTGTCGGGCGTGATAGGCAAGAGCGTGAAGTTTAATTCGGCGTCCACCGACTGCAATATTCCGCTGTCGCTGGGTATTCCCGCGCTGTGCATAGGTGTTTACACAGGCGGCGGTACGCATACGCGCGAGGAGTGGATGGATAAAAAATCGCTGATACCCGGGCTTGAGATCGCAATTAAAGTCGCTACCGGGCTTGCTGAGGTGTAATTATGAAAAAAACGTATATAACCACTATGCCAAATCACATTGGCGCATTTCTTAAAGCCAGTCAGTGCTTTGCGGCTTTGGGAGTCAATATCACCCGCGTCAGCTATAACAAGGCGGTTGACGTTCATACTCTTTTTATAGACGCAGAAGGAAGCGCCGAGCAGCTTGCCGAGGCGGATAAAATGCTGACGGGTATAGGCTACCTTCAAACCGACAAAAGCGACAAAAGTATTGTTCTGCTGGAGTTTTGTCTGCGTGACGTTCCCGGCAGTGTTACTGCTGTTTTGGCGTTGATAAACGAATTTAATTTTAACATATCTTACATCAGCTCACAAGAAAACGGTACGGAATACCAGCTTTTCAAAATGGGGCTTTTTGTGGACGATGCAGATAAAATAACCGAATTTATAGCAAGGGCAGAGCAGCTTTGCCGTGTCAGAGTAATTGACTACAATCACTCCGAAAAGGTATATGACAACAGTATTTTTTACAATTCCTTCGTGTCGGGTCTTATTCATACGCTGGGACTTCGGGAGGACGCGCGAGACGATCTGCTGGTCAATGCCAATCTTGTTATGCAAATGTTGGACGAGCGCGGGCTGTCGCCGTACAAAACCTTTGACAGCATAAGTCGGTTTGCCGAGCTGCTTTCGGTTTGCCGCGGCTCCGCATTTGCGCCGCGTATTACACGTCACAGCATTACCGAAAACACAGAAATAACCGTCATAGAGCCGCCCTGCGGCAGTAACACTATGATAATCCGAAGCGGTAGCGAGGTGCTGTTTATTGACAGCGGCTATGCTCTGTACCGTGAGGAAATGGAGAACATTTTCCGCAATATTATAGATAATTACGACGGCATGAAAAAGCGTATTTTCGTTACGCACGCCGACGTGGACCATTGCGGTCTTTTGCCGCTGTTTGATGAGGTTATAGCCTCTCGCCACACCGCTGAATGTTTGCGTGCGGAGTTTGAGAGCAACAACGGTTACCGTGAGCAAAACGCTTTGCATCGTCCGTACATCAATATTTGCAAATTATTGACGGAATATAAACCCACAGATCCCAAGTCGGTCAGTGGCTTGTGGGGACGCGAGGACGAGAGTGGCGAGCCGTTGAGTCAGATCGGCTTTTTCGATTTCGGTGAGCTGCATTTTGAGGTGTACGAGGGATGCGGTGGACACCTGCGAGGCGAAACCGTTCTCATTGACTATGCGCATCATATTGCCTTTACAGGTGACATTTATATTAATATTCACGGTCTTACAGCCGAGCAGGCAGAATATAACCGATATGCTCCCATACTTATGACCTCGGTTGACACAGACCCGCGGCTTTGCGCCCTTGAACGTACTGCAGTTATGCAGCGCCTTGGGGCGGGAGATTGGCAGATATTCGGCTCGCATGGGGCCAAGAAGGATTATTCGGTTAATATTAAGTAATTACTTAGTGTCTGTTTGAGCTTGCCGCCTTTGCATTTTGCGCCAGCTAATAAAGCCGTACAGGTCATTTATAAGAAATACCGAAAAGCATATGACGACCGATATATATGAAATGTCGCTAAAGGCTGCCAGTGTCCACAGCACTATCAGCACGGTATCGTTCAGTGCATATACCAGCGCAAAGAACGGACTTCGCCGTGCGGTTAGGTAGACTGCAACAAAGCTTGTGGTGACGGATAGCGTGCTTGGCAAAAGGTTTGCGGTATTGAATGTGTCAAGGACAAAATAAAATATCAAGGTGACAACAGCGGCGAGCAACAGCATAAGTATCGTTTCGCGTGGTTTCAGGCGATTGACCTTGACTTCGGCGCGGTTGCCCTTATAGGGGTTGCGCAGCCAGGATATCAGCGCGAACACAGCCATGGGCGCGGTCATGCCCAGATATGTCAGCATTTCACCGTAATAGGCAAAACCGAAGGATATGATGCCGTATATGATACTGAATATTATCATTAGGATTTGTCCTGTGGGATTGCCCTTGGCGCAGAATATCAGTGAAGTAACGCCGATGAGCGATGCGATGAGTGTAAGATAGCTTGCGCGGTCAAAGATAAAAAATGAAATAAGTATGATCAGCACCGAGCCGAGCCACAAGCAAAGCTCGGTGCTTGTAAAATATTCGGTTATTTTTTTCATAAATACCCCCGGTAAAAAAATGCATCCGTTTCGTATCTTCTGAGACCTAATGATACGAGAACGAATGCTTTGCGCACTGTGCTACCCGGTGGCAGCTGTTCGGTTTGATATATTTTAACACGGTGCATGGTATAAGTCAATAGTATCAGTGAAAAAAACAGTATAAATTGCTTGAAAAATTTAAAAACCCCTTGAAAAAAAACGAGATTTGTTATATAATATTATAAATATTATTTTTTTACCACGGAGGCAAAAATGGCTTTTTATTACAGCGAACCATCGCATACCTTCAGCGAATATTTGCTTGTTCCGGGCTACACATCCGAGGAGTGCATCCCGTCCAATGTTTCTTTGCGCACACCGCTTTGTAAGTACAGAAAGGGCGAGGAAGAGTCGCCCATTACATTGAACATTCCTATGGTGTCGGCTATCATGCAGTCCGTTTCCGACGATAAGCTGGCAGTTGCTCTTGCACGCGAGGGCGGTTTGTCCTTTATTTACGGTTCCCAGTCCATCGAGGCTGAGGCTGCTATGGTTGCTCGCGTTAAGGCTTATAAGGCAGGCTTTGTTGTCAGTGACTCTAATCTTCGCCCTGATGACACTCTTGCTGATGTTATAGCTATTGTTGCGCGTAACGGTCACAATACCGTTGCTATTACAGATGACGGCACTGCTAACGGCGTGCTTCTCGGTATCGTTACCGGACGTGATTACCGCGTTTCCCGTATGTCTACCGATATGAAGATCTCGGAGTTTATGACTCCTCTCGAGAAGCTGATCACTGCCCCCGAAAATACAACTCTTAAAGAGGCTAATGATATTATCTGGGATCATAAGCTCAATCAGCTGCCCATCATTGATGCAGACGGCAGACTTATGTATCTTGTTTTCCGTAAGGACTATTCTCAGCACAAGGGCAACCCCCAGGAAATGCTGGATTCCAAGAAGCGTTACATGGTAGGCGCGGGCATTAACTCCCGCGACTATGCAGAGCGTGTTCCCGCCCTTGTCGAGGCCGGTGCTGACGTGCTGTGTATCGACTCCTCCGAGGGCTACACCTGCTGGCAGGCTAAGACTATCGCTTGGGTTCGTGAGCATTACGGCGACAGCGTAAAGATCGGTGCGGGCAATGTTGTTGACCGTGACGGCTTTATGTTCCTTGCCGAGGCGGGGGCTGACTTTGTTAAAGTCGGTATCGGCGGCGGTTCTATCTGTATCACCCGTGAGACCAAGGGTATCGGTCGCGGACAGGCAACCGCGCTTATCGACGTTGCGGCGGCTCGTGACGAATATTATGAAAAGACAGGTATTTACGTTCCGATCTGCTCGGACGGCGGTATCGTTCACGACTATCATATGACGCTGGCTCTCGCTATGGGTGCTGATTTTATGATGCTTGGCCGTTACTTTGCTCGCTTTGATGAGTCTCCCACAAATAAGGTTATGGTCAACGGTGCATACATGAAGGAATACTGGGGCGAGGGCTCCAACCGTGCCCGTAACTGGCAACGTTATGACCTGGGCGGCACCTCCAAGCTCAGCTTTGAGGAAGGCGTTGACTCTTACGTTACCTATGCGGGACCTCTGCACGATAATGTTGAGGCATCCTTGTATAAGGTCAAGTCCACAATGTGCAACTGCGGTGTTATTACTATTCCCGATCTCCAGAAAAATGCCCGCCTGACCCTTGTTTCTGCGACAAGTATCGTGGAGGGCGGCTATCACGACGTTGTTCTCAAGAACACAAGCGGCAGCATCAGATAAATTCTATCATTAATATAATACTATAGGAGCTTGCTATGGCTAATACCAAATGGGTTGCCGGATGGGGCGCGTCCATATCCGTTGTGGCGCAGAACCATACCGACTATATAAAAGATCAGACCTTCCGTTATGTTATTTTCCCCACAATGGACGGCGAGGCTGTAAGACTTCATCTGTCCAACCAGTACGGTGCGGAGGCTGTTACTATTGATAAGATATACGTGGCTCGTCGCACAAAGGGCGAGTATGTTGACACTGCTACCAATGTTCGCGTAACATTTGGCGGCAAGGATAGTGTTACCATTCCCGCAGGTGAGGCTGTCGTCAGCGATGCGGTGGCTTATAACGTAAAAGCAGGCGAGGAGTTCGCGGTAAGTATGTATTTTGCAGGTCTGACTCAGCTTGCCACCGGTCACTCCAATAATGGTCCTTACATAAAGAAGTATTACGGTAAGGGCGACTGGGCGGCTGATGAGTGCGTTCCGCTGGAGGATTACGGCGAGAACGGTCCTTATGTGTTCCTTAATACCATCGACTTTTTGACAAGCGATGATTGCAAGGCTATAATTGCGTTCGGTGACTCCATTACCGCACAGCCGTGGCCCGATTGCCTGGCGCACCGCCTGTATGATAACGGAATCCGTAACCGTGCAATCATTCGCAAGGGTATTGGCGGCAGCAGAATTTTGCGTGATTACCGTTTCCGTTTCAAGAAGCATTGGGGTCAGAAGGGAATTGAGAGATTTGAGCGCGATATTTGTCAGGCGGGTGTTGATACGGTATTTGTGCTGCACGGCATCAATGACCTGATACATCCCGGAGTGACTAACCGCATGTGTCCCATGACCGAACTGCCCGATTCTACCGAAATGATAGAGCAGGGGTATAAGAAGTATATTGAGATCGCGCGCAAGAATGGTAAAAAGATATATCTGGCGACCATTCTGCCGTGCCCCCGTTGCATGAATGATGACGGCGCGCGTGAGAAAACTCGTTGCGAGGTCAATGAATGGATACGCTCCACTGATCTTATTGATGGCTATATAGATTTTGAAAAAGCTGTTTGGGATGAGAACGATCACAAGCAGATCAAGGCCGAGTACGATAGCGGCGACCATCTGCATCCCAGTTTTGAAGGTGCGCAGTGTATGGCAAACTCCATACCGATGGAATTCATTGTTGATTAATATTGAAGATTCCCGCCCCATTTTTGGGGCGGAAAATTTTTAAAACTTTTTTTCAAAAAAGGCTTGACAAATCTCTATTAATGTGGTATCATATGCAAGCTGCCGAAAAACGGCGGTTTAAAAATAGTCTTAACGCTTGTCAGAGGTTGAGGACTTGAAAAAAGTTCAAAAAAACTCAAAAAAGTTTAAAAAACCCCTTGACAAGAGTGAAGACAAGTGGTATAATGTACAGGCTGTCCGCGAGAAGGATGGCACCGAGGACATAAAGTCCGCGGGAAGTTTGATCCTTGAAAATTGAACAACACACATATATCGAGTAAGATATATGAGCGAGAGAAAGTACAAAGTAACAAGTAGACAAGAAATTGTAAACTGAAGTGCAAGGAACTCGCGATTCCAAAGAGAAAATAAAAACTCTTACAAAAAAGTAAAAGAGCAGAACAGAAGCTCGAAATAAAAAGGTATGTAGTCCTAAGGACTGTATATATAATGATTTCGAGAGTTTGATCCTGGCTCAGGATGAACGCTGGCGGCGTGCCTAACACATTCAAGTCGAACGGACTTTATCGGGAAGCTTGCTTCTTGGTAAAGTTAGTGGCGGACGGGTGAGTAACGCGTGAGCAACCTGCCCCTATGAGTGGAATAACGTCCGGAAACAGACGCTAATACCGCATAACACACCGAGATCGCATGTTTTTGGTGTCAAAGATTTATCGCATAGGGATGGGCTCGCGTTGGATTAGTTAGTTGGTGAGGTAACGGCTCACCAAGACCGCGATCCATAGCCGGACTGAGAGGTTGAACGGCCACATTGGAACTGAGAAACGGTCCAGACTCCTACGGGAGGCAGCAGTGGGGAATATTGGGCAATGGGCGCAAGCCTGACCCAGCGACGCCGCGTGAGGGAAGAAGGTCTTCGGATTGTAAACCT